>JAFSRQ010000094.1 GCA_017446055.1 Synergistaceae bacterium
ATCACATGCGGGTCAACCGAGGCGATGATGGCGGCCATGATGACAATCTGCAACCCCGGCGACAAAGTCATGGTGTTTTCCCCGTTCTACGAGAATTACGGCGCGGACTCGATTCTGTCAGGCGCGTCCCCCATATACATCCCCCTCGTCCCTCCCACGTATGACTACGACATCAGGCTTATCGAGGACGGCTTCAGGCAGGGAGCGAAGGCAATCGTAATCTGCAACCCCTCCAATCCCTGCGGAAAGGTCTTCACGGAGAAGGAGCTAACGGAAATCGGCGCGCTCGCGGTGAAGTATGACGCATTCATCATCACGGATGAGGTCTACGAGCATATAGTGTTCGACCCCTACAAGCACGTGTACGCTTCAGGACTGCCGGGGCTGTTCGACCACGTAATCACCTGCAACTCCCTGTCGAAAACGTACTCAATCACGGGCTGGAGACTGGGCTACCTCATCGGGCCTGATGATGTTGTCGACGGGGCGAGAAAGGTTCACGACTTCCTGACGGTAGGAGCCGCCGCGCCGCTGCAGGAGGCCGCAGTTCATGCGTTCCAGTTGCCGCCGGAGTACTATGACGCACTGAAGGCGAAGTACACGAAGCTCCGCAACATGTTCCTTGAGGGGCTTGACGCGGCCGGGCTGAAGCACAATGTTCCGCAGGGCTCGTATTTCGTCATGGTCGACATCTCCGACTTCCTAGAGCTACCGCAGTTCAAGGGCTGGCAGGATCTGGACTTCTGCGAGTGGGTCATCAAGAATATCGGTGTCGCGGCTGTACCGGGTTCGAGCTTCTTCCGTGAGCCGATAAACAACCTGATACGCTTCCATTTCGCGAGGACAGAGGACATACTTTCTGAGGCAATCACGAGGCTTCAGAAGCTGGGCGCGATGGTGAAGAAAGGCTGAATGAGCATACTTGTGGCAATGAGCGGGGGCGTTGACAGCAGCGTCTCCGCTTTTCTTATGCGGGAGAAATACGGCGTGTGCGTGGGCGCGACAATGTTACTTTTCCTGAACGAGTCGCTGGGAATCTCAGGCCGTCATCTCTGCTGTTCACGCGAGAATATTTCTGACGCAAAGGCTGTGTGTGATGTGCTGGGGATTGGGCATGAGACGCTGAACTTCATGGCCGGGTTCGAGGAAAGAGTCGTGCGCAAGTTCGTGGAGGTCTACGAGTCTGGCGGGACACCGAATCCCTGCGTCGACTGCAACAAGTTCATGAAGTTCGGGGAGTTTCTGGGACATGCGCGGGCGACTGGCCATGACATGATTGCGACCGGGCATTACGCGAGGATTGAGCGGGACAATTCGGGGCGATGGCTTCTGCGGAAGGCTGTCGACACTTCACGCGATCAGAGCTATGTTCTGTACATGATGACGCAGGACGTGTTGTCGCACACGGAATTTCCGCTTGGGGGGATGCTGAAGTCTGAAGTCAGGAACATGGCCGCGTCTCTGGGTTTTACCAACGCCCGCAAGCACGACTCGCAGGATATATGCTTCGTGCCAGATGGGGATTACGCCGGGTTCATCGAGTCATACACGGGGAAAACTTACCCGCCCGGTGATTTCGTTGATGCTTCCGGGAAAATTCTCGGCACTCACAAAGGCATCGTACACTACACAGTCGGGCAGCGAAAAGGATTAGGGGTTGCGGCAAAATCCCGGCTCTATGTCTCGCGGATTGACCCGGCCATGAACACGGTTACTCTTGCGCCTGAGACTGACGCGGGACTCCTTGCTCGGGGGGTTGTCGTGAGGGACGTGAATCTTGTGGCGTGTGAGACGTTGCCGGAGAATTTCCGGGCGGGCGTGAAGGTGCGCTACCGTCAGCGTGAGATTCCGTGCGTTGCGAACCAGACGGGGGAAAATGAGATTGTCGTTGAGTTCGCGGAGGCTGTGAGAAGTCCGGCGGTAGGGCAGGCTGCTGTGATGTATGACGGGGAATATGTCATAGGCGGAGGGACGATTGCGGGAGTAATCTAGCTGGGAAAGAAAGAGAGTCCCCCTATAGGCGATGGGAGACTCTTGTGTGTATTGTGTGTTTGATTATAGGTTTTTGGCTTGATTCAGTTGTGGGTTATGAGTTAGAAGGTTCTGCTGTTGATACTTGGCCGTTCCAGAGCCAAACATGGAATGTTCCTGTGCTTACTACTGACACTGCGCTACTACCTGCTGCATCATATTTTCCGAAGCCCGGAATCTTCTCCAGCGCGGCAACAATATTATCCTTGTCAGCATCAGAGATTGTTACCTTCACGCACCATGTCTTATCCTGTGTGGCAGTTCCTTTTGCGATATCAACGGCTTCATACTTCACACTTGTTCCGTTTTTGAGGTCTCCCCACTTGCCGATGTATGTACCTAGCACATTATCCGTCTTTATAGAATCACCTATGGTAACGTCCATATTGTCAGCGCAGTACTGACCTGCTGCCTTCACAAATGCATCAACATTGCTTGCTATAGTTGCCGCTTTTGCCTTCGCCGTTGACCCCATAACGCTCACTGTCATAGCCGCCGCCAGTGTCGCAAGAATCGCCACAACGATTAACAGCTCAACCAACGTAAAACCTTTGCGCATTTTCTTCATGTGAATCTTTCCTCCTGCGTATTTTTGCCTATTTTCATCCGCCGCCTATTGCAGATGAACCCTTGCGCGGACTGGTTACCGCACGCCATTAACGCCAAGTTTCGAGGAATTGAGAAATTTTGCACACAACCACTTCAAACTCCCTTTGCCATATGGTATAATTACTGTAGACAAGGTAGTGTGCTACTAAAAATATAGTAGTTATGTGCTTAACTTTTTACCCAAAAGAATTATAGCATAAAACCTTGTCTTTTTGTTATACCTTCACATAAATTTTCCCCCGCGCAAAAAATAACATCCCCCGAAAATCTCAGAGGATGCTTTTTCTTTCACTCGCTGTAACTCTTTATTCTTTATATACTCTCAGCGTGAGCCTAAGTGCTTCCTGAAGAACTCCTCCATCGTACGGTAGAAGTCAAACCTGTTCTCCTCGTTGTGGAAGCCGTGCCCCTCGTTGTCCTTCACCATGTAGACGACATCTTTCCCCGTCTTTCGTACAGCCTCGACTATCTGGTCTGACTCGGCCTTGTTCACACGCACGTCATTAGCCCCCTGCGCGACAAACAGCGGTATCCTTATGTTGTCGGCGTGGAATACTGGCGACACCTCACGCAGAAGCTCCTTGTCGGCGGAAGGGTCTCCTATCATCTCATGCTCCATCTCAATAAAGGGCTTCCAGTAAGGTGGAATGCTCTCAAGCAGCGTGAACAGGTTCGACGGCCCTACATAGCTCACAGCGCAGGCATAAAGATACGGCGTGAACGTTGCACCCGCAAGAGCCGCGTACCCTCCGTAGCTCCCCCCGTAAATAGCGAGCCTCGAACGGTCAGCAATGCCCTCATTCACCGCCCACATGACCCCGTCTGTAACATCATCCTGCATCTTACGCCCCCACTGCTTGAAGCCCGCCTGCCAGAATGATTTTCCGTAGCCAGTCGACCCCCGGAAGTTCACCTGCAAGACAGCGATTCCCCTGTTCGCGAGGAACTGCGCCTCAGAGTCGAAGCCCCACACATCGCGCCCGCTAGGCCCTCCGTGAGGAATCACCACAAGCGGAAGATTCTTGCCCTCAACCCCAACAGGCAGAGTGAGGTAGCCGTGAATCTTCAGGCCGTCCCTGGCTGTGAATGTTACTGCGGTCATCGGGGACATCTGGTCAGCCTTCAGCCATGGGGACAGGTCAGCCAGCTTAAGGATCGAGTTGTCCCGGCGGTCGAAAAGGTAATATGCTCCCCGTGTCCTGTCGCTGTATGTGCGGATAATGTAGCGTTGCTCGTCATCGTCAGTGTCAACAGCGGCGACTTCGAGTCCGGGGAAGAACGCATCTAGTGTCTTCTGCAATTCTTCGCGGTCAGCGTCGAAAAACTTGTAGTGCCTCCTGTCTGTAGTGTATGTTACGCCGGTGATGACCTTGCGCTTCTTGGAGTGCATGATTCCGCCTGCGTCAACTTCATCATGAGCGAACACTAAATCCAGCGTCTTGTTCTCCTCCGGGTCAAACGTGAAAATTTGCGCCTTGTCCGTGCTGAGATTCGAGACTATGTACATCGTCTTGTTGTCGTATGCGAACATGGCCGGGGCAAATGTCTCCTTGAAGTTTGTCGTGATAAGCGGGCGGAAATCCTGCGACTCATCAGTGCGGTAAAGGAATGTCTCGTTCACTCCGTCAGTCATGAAGGCACATCTCAGCTTGCCGTCGTGGTCAGTCATCCAGCCCGTTATGTTGCCCGGATTCCTGCCGACAAGCTCAAGCTCTCCCGTCTCAATATCACAGCGGTAAACGTCAAAGACTTCGGGGTTCTCACGGTTCATGTCGATTAGCATGTGTCGCGGGTCATCTTCGAGGTCATCGAGGACTCCTGCCTTCACCTTGTCGAAGGGAGTCAGGTCTCTTGCCTCAGTGCCGTTGATGTCAGTGATGTATACGTGATAATTCTCGTCCCCGCCGGAATCCTGAGCGAACACTATTCTTCCGCTGCCCTTCCAGAAGAACCCGGCTATGTCGCGTTCTGTTGCTGACGTTATGCGCTTCTCATTGCCTGTAGAAATCTCGCGGACGTAAACATTCATCCTCCTCTGCCACGGACGGGCGAAGGCCAGCCATTTCCCGTCGGGTGAAATCGAGAAGGCTGCGTTGTCCGGGTTGCGGAAGAAGTCCTCCATAGGCAGCAATGGAGGCACGGCGGCATAAGCGCACATTGCGGGCATGGCTAAGAACAGTGCCAGAAGTACGAATAACAGTCTCACGGATAAAATCTCCCTTCACTGGAATTTTCATGTGATTGTATCATGGCCTCATAAAACAGTCTCATGTTATATTATGGTAACTTTCATTGATGGATTTCATGAGGAGGGAAATAATTTGCAGGAGAATATTTCTGTTTACCCCGTGAGGATTTCGGGCGTTGATGACGTGAAGAAGGCCTGCGCGAAAATCGGCACTGACTCCGGGGCACTGGCATATCTCGTTCCGAAGTCCGGGATGATTCACATTTACGCCGAGAGAGTCGACTACCGTGCGGCGAATTTCCTCAAGCAGGAGATGCTTTCACGCGGCGGGGACGTTGCGGTCGCAAAGCACGTGATTGACGGCAGGACTGACTACAGCGACATTCTCATCATGGGTACGGGCAAGCAGATACTCAGTCTCACCGAAAAGATGACGGTCATGAACATATGGGGAATCCCGGCATTGAGGGAAAAATTATCGGACATCATGAGGAACATTAAGCCGCGAAAATGGGAGATGACCTCACCGGCAGGACACACAATCATTCTCAGCGGGAAAACGCGGTTAATGGCAATCCTGAACGTTACGCCGGACTCATTTTTCCCTGAGAGCCGGACTGATGAGCGGGGAATAATCGAGCGGGCCGGGAAATTCCTTGATGACGGGGCATATATTCTCGATGTCGGAGCTGAGTCAACGAGGCCGGGAGCGAGTCCAGTGAGCGAGTCTGACGAGGCCGGGCGGCTTGTGCCAGCGTTGCGTGCGCTGAGGCGTGAGTTTCCTGACGCAATAATTTCTGTCGACACCTACAAGGCCGGGATTGCGCGGCTTTCTGCGGACGAGGGAGCTGACATCATCAACGACATAAGCGGCGGGCAGTATGATTCGGGCATGGCCGGGGCTGCGGCGGAGCTTGGGATGCCGTATGTACTCTCACACGTTGAGGGGACTCCTGCGACTATGGCCGGGCATGAGGGCCACGAGAATATTCTCGGCGATGTGAACAGGTATTTTGCCGGGAAACTGGCTGAACTTGACGCGGCCGGAGTGAAGCGCGAGAACGTGATACTGGATCCGGGCTTGGGGTTCGGGAAATCTGCGGGGGATAATTTCGCGCTCCTGAAGAACATTGAGAGCCTTGCGGTTTTCGGGCGGCCTGTGATGATAGGGCATTCACGGAAGAGATTCACGGGCGGGCTTGCGGGGACGCTGGGAGTTACGGCCATGATGGCGGGAAGGGTGAGCCTGCTGCGTGTTCATGACGTGGCGGAAAATGCTGACGCTTTGAGGGTTGCGGAGGGGGTCAGCGGCGCGTGATTTTTGCGAGAATGTGGCGGAAAAGCATTGCTGCGGTTCTTCGCAAGTTTGGGAATGTCAGCTTTCTGATGATGACCTTTGCGGCGGTCTTGAGGCATTGACGCGGGGATTTATGGAGTTTAGGCGATGAGTCCGCGATTCCTGCGAGAGTTCGTATCATCTGCCCGTGTGTAATGTTTTCCCCCCATGCGCTGCGTGTGAACATGTCCCAGTAAAGCACACAATTATCATCACCTGACAGCATCTTCCACGGCTTGGTCCAAATGTTATGGATTATCATTCCTGAGAGGTCTTGGCCGTGAAAATCTTTGTGGCGGTTATACTTACTGCTAAGTATCTTTATTGCCCCGGAGAATAGCGAGTTATATGCGTCTTGATCTTGGTAAATTGCAGAATACATGTGAGACTTCAGCCATTGTGCAGCCATCGTGAAGAAATCGCCAAGTCCGCGTATTGCCGCCAAGTTCATCACGAGTATACCGCTGTTGATATATTCTGACGCTCTGCACCCGTTTAACTTGCACCTTATCCCCTCATAAGAGAAACTGCTCTGTGTATACATGCCATCATCGAGAACCCCTGCAAGATATTTCCCGTCAAGGCTGACATGCCACAATTCGCTTACGTCCATGTTCACTATAACATCGCAATCTAGATATATCACCTTGTCCAGTGGAATAATGTCCTGAATAGCAAACCTGAATAGCGCACCAATTGTGTAGCTCTTACTGTTGGCAAAGTCAGCAACTCCCTTGTCAAAATGTTCCCTGTAGCCCGTAACATCATGAAACTCTACACTCTGCGAGTATTTCTCTGCGGTGCGTATGAACTTCTGCCTGTTGTCCTGTGTGAGTGTGTCATCGTGGAGAATGTGAACGGTAACCTTGCTGTGAGTGTTCTCGAAGATTGAGGTCATTACGACCCCGGCGTGCTGTGAGTATGTGCCGGAAGGGTCATATACTGCTAGTGCTACGTGAATTGTGTCATCGGGATTCGGGCATGAGTCTAGGCGTTGGGCGTTGGGCGTTGGGCGTTGGGCGTTGGGCGTTGGGCGTTGGGCGTTGGGCGTTGGGCGTTGGGCGTTGGGCGTTGGGCGTTGGGCGATTTTAGCGGAATATTCTGACACTGTCAAATGCTCCTTTCTTGGGTGAATGCGTCCAATTAATAGCACAGCGCAGAAAACACAATGCATGTGGCAAGAGTACTCGAATTGTGCGGGGTTTTATTTGGGGGAATGAAAAATTTGTGTAAGGGTGTAGAAAAAAGACAAGGCTTTGTGTTATAATTTCCTCAGCAAATAACATACATAACATTCGAGCCTTGTCTACATAATGATTATATCACATGCTGAGGCTTGGTGAGAATAGTTGTGCGCGAAAATTTTTCCCAGCGTTTCAACGAAGGTGCGCGGTGAAAGTCCGTGCAAGGGTTTATCTGTTAATAGGCAGCAGATAATTTCAGCAAAATTACACAGGAGGAAAAATCACAATGAAGAGAACACGCAAAGGATTCACACTCATCGAGCTGTTAATCGTGGTGGCAATAATGGGAGCACTTGCGGCAATGATGGCAGCATCAAGCGCAGACTCAGTAGATGTAGCAGCGGCAAGCGCAATCCTGAACAATCTTCAGAGCATGAAATCAGCAGCATACGAGATGTACACAGAAGAACCCGCCGTTGCTGGTCTGGCAGCTATAGCTGATGGTGATACGGCTGTAACTGGCAGTTCAACAGGTAATACGGTGAAGGCTGTACTAGGGAAATATCTAGGCAGAATTGATATAGCCACAAACTACGGAATAGTCGGTGATAAAGATGCTTGGTACGTGTACTACGAACTCCAAGCCACTGACAGCGCAAAAGTCAAAGCAAAACTGGCAGGCATGGCCAACAGAGTAGGTCTTCTCGGTGCAAGCGGCAAAACTCTGGCTATATTAAGTGCTGTAACTGCTTACTATAGCGATACTAGCGAGACGGCTTCTACCGTTGTTGCTCTCAGAGTCCGCTAGTCTTCACACAAATCACGCAATCAACAAAAACCTATGCGCAGGAGAGTCTCCCTAACGCCTATGAGGGAGGCTCTCTCTTTCACGCTACTTCATGTGCCTGCTGTAACACTCCTTCATCCGCTCTAACGCCCCGCGTACATATCTCTCAGGGCAGGCAATATTCCACCGCTCGAAGCATTCGCCCTGTTCCCCGAAAACATATCCCTCGTCAAAGAATAATCTGGCCTCCTCACGGTTGACGCGCTCCAGCTCCTTATGCCCCAGTCCGAGTCCGCGCAAGTCAAGCCACAGAAGATATGTCCCCTCCAGGACGTGAACCTTCACCGCAGGAAACTCATGCGCCATGAAGTCCGTTATGACTCTCCTGTTCGCATCAATCACCTTCAGGCACTCATCGAGCCATTCACCGCAGAATTTATACCCCGCCTCACACGCAACGTAGCCCAGAATATTGCACTTGGGATTCGGGTTCGACAGCTTCAGCGAGGCAAGATATTTTTCCCGGAGACTCTTGTTCGGAATGAATATGTTTGAGGTCTGGAGGCCAGCGATGTTGAAGGTCTTGCTCGGTGCGGTCATGACGAGGCAGTTCTGCGCGAACTCATCACTGATTGACGCAAATACCGTGTGGACATGGCCGGGCATAATCAGGTCAAAATGAATCTCATCCGACACAACAAGGACATCATGACGCAGGCAGATTTCGCCGATTCGAGTCAGCTCATCGCGAGTCCAGACTCTGCCGACCGGGTTATGCGGGCTGCACAGTATGAGCATCTTTGTGTTGGGGTCTGAGGCTCTGCGCTCCATGTCAGCAAAATCAATCTCGTAGCGAGTCCCGGTGTTGATGAGGGGATTGCTGACGAGTTTTCGCCCGTTGAAATTCACGGCCATGTACATTGGGTGATACACGGGAGTCATAATCATCACGCCGTCGCCCTCGCACGTGTAAGTCTGGACAGCACGGAAAAACGCATCAACGACTCCGTTTGAGGGCAATATCCATTCGGGTTTTGCGTCCCAGTTCCGGCGGACTCTCATCCATTCGCAGACAGCCGCTAGATATTCAGGCGTGGGATTCTCGTAGCCCATTATCGATGTGTCGAGCTGAGTCTTTATCGCGTCAACAATTTCCGGCGGGGTGACAAATTCCATGTCAGCAACCGAGAACGGGATAATGTCATCAGACTCACTAACGCCATATTTCGCCATCTCGCACCATTTTCCCGAACCAGTGTTGAATCTCTTGTGTACTGTCTCAAAGTCATACTTCATTGCGCAGTCCTCCTTATATTGTGATAGTCTCAAGATCATCCGGCACGAAAATATTTCCCGAATAATACTGACTCCCTTCAGCGGTGTAACGCTCTTTGCGGCGCGCCAAGTCTGAGTCCTCAGTGTGATACAGGATGAGATTCTTCACGCCGAACCTCTGCGCGGTCATGCAGGCATCTTTGACGGTGGAGTGATTCTTCTCGTAGGGGGAAAACCTCCCGGCCTCCGAGTGTAAACAGAAAGCTTCGTGCATCATCCACTCACAGCCCGCAACGTAACATTCACACTCAGGCTTGCACGGCTCATCACCGCAGAAAGCCAGCCGTCCGCCGCCGTAATCCATCGTGAAGCCGAACTGCTTTGTGCGCGGGGAATTTATGTCCCAGAACATCACTTCATGGCCGATTATGCTCCGTATCTCGCTGCTGCTGACTGTGTGAAGGTGAATGCGCCTGCCGACAAAATCATACTGGTACGGGAGAAGGAGTCTCCGGGCGAGTTCGTCGACAAGAGTCGTAACCTCATCATGCCCGTAAATGTTCACGTCGCCGGGGAAGAGTCCCTTGTTCATGCGCTGTGCTGAGATTCTGATGAGCCAGACCGCACCGAGTATGTGGTCGATGTGAGTGTGGGAGATGAACACGTCGTGAATGTCGGTGAGCGAGAAGCCCGCGTGTTTGAGCTGGTGAAGGATGCCGTTTCCGCCGCCTGTGTCTACGAGGAAGTTCTGCCCGTTGTCGCTGAGAACGAAGCATGTGTTGTAGCACTCAGTTGTCAGGGCGTTGCCAGTTCCGAGCATGGTGATGTTCATGATACCCTCTCCCATTCCGCGACAATCCCCCGCGCCATCATTCCGTCAAGCTCACTCGACAAAGCATCCGCCTCATCAGCCGGGACACTGAACGCGACCCTCACAGCCTCCCCGTAATCCCACGACAGCCCCGACGCTCCATGACCCTCAAGCAGGCGCGCAACATTCCCGACCGAGTTATAGCCCATCGACACAGTGAACGCCGACATCATCACCCGCTCGACACGTCCGCAAAGCTCAAGTGCCTTCGTTGCTGTCTCACCATAAGCCTCAATCAGACCCCGCACTCCCAGCTTCACGCCGCCATAGTACCGGGTAACCACAACCATCACATTCACCAGCCCCGAACGCTTTATTGCCCCCAGAATCGGCCTGCCCGCTGTCCCGGAAGGCTCGCCGTCATCGGAGCTGTATTCCGTCCCGTCAGCAAGAACATACGCCCGGCAGTTGTGGGTAGCGTCCCGGTATTTCGTGGTTACCTGCGCGAGAATGCTACGGGCTTCCTCCTCATCGCGGCACGGGAAAACGTCAGCGATGAAGACTGAACGCTTGATTTTCGCCTCGAACGTTGACGGACTCGCTGGCTCTAGCGGCATTCGTCCCAGGCGGCTTTGAGTTTGCGCCACGAGTTAGCGATTGCGTCGGATAAGACCCTAGTCTCGCCTATCACCGGCATGAAGTTATTATCCCCGTTCCATCTGGGTACAATGTGCCTGTGAAGATGGCCGTCAACACCTGCTCCTGCCGTGCGCCCCAAGTTGATGCCCATGTTGAAACCGTCAGGACGCATTACAGTCTTGAGGACGGTTACGGCTTTGGCGGTGAGCGTGTGCATTTCGAGGACTTCTGACTCCGTCAATGACTCGTAGACGTTCGTGTGCCTGTAGGGAATCACCATCATGTGGCCTGGGTTGTAGGGGTAGAGATTCATGATGACGAAGCACGACTCGCCCCTGTGCACGATGAAGTGTTCATCATCCTTGTGTTCCGCCGGGAAATCGCAGAATATGCACCCCTCGTGCTTGGGCGCCTCAATGTATGACATTCTCCATGACGCATATAGCTGTTGCATGTCATAGCCTCCTTAAGTTTTGTGTGAATGCCGAAATTATAGCGTATAATCCGGCGCAAAGGAGTGATTACGCTGATACTGAGAGAGAATCATGAACCACTTGTGCAAGCCTGCCTTTACCCCGATAAGATACTTGCGCGGAGCTGGTATTACGGCGAGGGGCTGAAGGGGTCAGTCCCGGACGTGTGGGTGCGTGAGGGAGTCTATGAGCGTCTGCTGACTGTTGCGGGAAATTTGCCGGACGGTATGAGGTTGGTCATCTGGGACGGATGGAGGAGCTACGAGCTTCAGCAGTTATTGTTCACGAAGATGGTTGACCGCATGAAGGCGAGGGGTCATTCCCACGAGGACGCGCACAGACATGCGGCGGTGTACGTCTATCCTCCGTCAAAGGAAGCTGGCTCTGTCTCGTGGCATCTCACAGGCGGGGCGGTTGACCTGACTCTTGCTGACAGATACGGGCGGCTTCTGGACATGGGCGGGAATTTCGACGACACAGAAGAGCATTCTCACACCAACTATTACGACACTCACAATAACCCGGCGGCCTCCGCGAACAGGAAGATGCTCATGCAATTGATGACCGGGGCGGGGTTCAGCAACTACCCGTCGGAGTGGTGGCACTATGATTACGGCAACCGGGGCTGGGCTGAACGTACTGGGGCGGAGTTTGCGTTTTACGGTTACACTGAGCCTCCGTTCAAGTGGCAGGACTGAGCCCGCGCATCTTCAGGAACTTGCGGTAAATTGCGTACGCTGAGTTTCCCGGGCCGTCAGGGAACATTGTCTTGGGGGCATCCAGTGCCTTGACCCATTCCGCGCTGTTGACTTCCTGCGACAAGTGAAACTCTTTCCTGTGCGTGAAGTCTATGAAGCCGTGCATGAGCATATCTTTGGCCGCGAACCAGTAAGTCCCGGCGTATTCGAGGCTCTCAAGCTCAAGGCCTAGTTCCTCCTTGACTTCCCTGAGCGCGGTTTCTTCGGCGGTTTCGCCCGGTGTCATGTAGCCTGATGTGAAGGAAGCGTATTTGTCCGACAAGTAGCCCTGCCTCGCGAGGACGACCTCGTCAAGCTCGTTGTATGTCATGACGATCACGCAGCTCTGGAACGTGTCGAACCATCTTTTTCCGCAGACCTCGCAGTATGGTGTCATGCCTTCGTCGCCGGATAGTATCTCTATCAGTTCCGCTCCGCATTCAGGGCAGTATTTGTATCTCATTGCGGTTAACACTTCCTTCCGTCCAGAATTATACACGGCAAAAAAATCTGCCCCCCGGCCATGAGCTGAGGGGCAAATCTTGTTCCTGCACACTTTTTCTGCTGTTACTTCAGAACCACCATCAATATCTGCTCGGCATCGTAAGGCTCTGAGAAGTCGAGGAACTCCTTGCGCTCCTCATTGACGCTGACGGCTGAACAAATCATGTCGATTTTCCCGTCAAGCAGGGCTTCGGCAAGATCCTCAAAACTGTAGTCCGCAATCTTGAGCTCCATTCCCAGCTTCTTGGCGATTGCCGCGCAAAGCTCGATGTCGATTCCGTAGAAGCCGTGCTCATCCCTCATGTCATAGGGCGGAAAATCAGCCGCGCACCCTACCCACAGTGCTTCGCGGTCGTCCCCCCTGTTGAAATCGATTTCCACAGGAGCGGGGTTGCCAACGATGTACTTGGCGATGATTTTGTTGCGTGTCCCGTCAGCTTTGAGTTCGGCTAGGGCTTTGTTGACCTTCTCGCGGAGTGCGTCCCCTTTCCTGAAGGCGATTGCGTAAGGCAGGTTCTTTGAGACAGGCTCACGGAAGAGAAGACGCAGGCTTTCATGTTCAGTTATGGCAAAGTAGCGCGCTGAAGTCTCATCCATTACAGCGACATCAACCTTGTGTTCCTTGAGCGCGTCAACAACCTCACGAACCTTCCCGAACGACACTACTTCGCCTGACGAGCCTTCCAGAAGGAGCTTGATGATTCTCTCTGCTACTGTGCCTGACTGCACACCGACTTTTGCGGACATCAAATCTTCAACTGTCTCAACACGTGCGGCCAACGCAGGAAGAGCGGCAACAGAGAGCATCATTACCACAGCCAGAACGGGTGCAAATTTTTTGTTCAGTCTCATCTTTAGTCCTCCTTACTTCCTCAGCTCTTCGCCAATAATGTCGCCAAGTATCTCGGCATCTTCCAGAGCTCTCTTCTCTATTTCTTTCTGCCTCCTGCGCCTTTCCATTTCCCGCCGCAGTCCCTCTTCGTGCCTTTTGTCTGCTCCGCTTCCGTACTTGCGGTCCCATTCAAGCAGCTCACGGCCAAGCTGTGAATGAAGTATGCGCTCATTCTCTCTGCGCTCTAATTCTTCCTTCGGTACTGGTCTGGGCCTCCGTGTTCTTGCGGATGACACGCCAGCATTGAACGTGAACATTAACGCAACAACAAGCAGCGATGCACAGATAAACCGTAACATCTTACTCACTCTGCAACACTCCTTATATATTTAGGATTTGCGATGAATTATAGGTTAGTTATTTTTTTTTTTTTCAAACGTTGAATTGCGTATCTTTCCTTAAGCTGAACACGCACCCGCAATAATTCTGACGGTACAGCCCAAGTTCCCGCGACAATCTCACCGAACGCAGGAAGCCGTTGTTCTTCCGCCAGATTCGACTCTCCCATTTCAGGCCGTGAGACTGTGAGATAGACTCGCCGATTTCGTTGATGAGCTTCACATTCTTGTGCGGGCTTATGGTGAGGGTTGTAGACATGTACTCACAGCCAAGACTGACCGCCTCCCCCGCGGCCGCCTCAAGCTGAATCCTGAAGCACCGCTCACACCGCCTTCCTCCTTCTGGCTCATGTTCGAGCCCGTGAACGAGCGCAAGCCATTCGTCCGGGCTGTAGTCAGGGACGGAGCAGGGTATCTCGTTGAGGGATGATACAGTGTTGACCGCCTCAAGCCGCTGTGTGTACTCATCGAGGGGGTGAATGTTGCTCCCGTAGAAGTAGCCGTAAACGTTCCAGCCTTCCGTGAGCAGATCGGGAATGGGAATACATGCGTCCGGGGCGCAGCAGATGTGCAAGAGTATGTTCTTCTTCATGCGAGAATTATACGCCGAAGCCTAAAGTTCTGTATAATTATGTATAGTATTCGGGAGAGACCGCGAGGCCTTTTCGGAAGATAATAACAATAAAGGAGGCTCACCTTTATGAGCGAAGTTAACAGCAAGTTGAAAATTTATTATGTGGATACGGAATACTTAGAGTTTATGCAGAAAGTAGATACCAAAGTACCTTTCTCTGAAGAATCAGATTACAGCAGAAAACCTTTTTTCGGGCCGTTTAACTTTCCCAACGACAGTGAAAAATATTTTGCTCCGCTTACCTCAGCCAAACCGCAGCATAAATCGCTTGATTATGAGGGAGATTTCCACCTGCTGATATATGAGACTGTGAGTCACGGGCATGTGATACCGGGTGAAATCGTAAAGCCCAAGCCGGGCAAGAACAGAAGGGACAAACTGTTTTCAGTCCTTCAGCTGAATTACATGATACCAGTCCCGGAAGGAGCTTATACATTAGCCGGAGATTTTATGATAAACGAGCTGCTGAGAAAGGAATTCCGAGTATTAATGAAGAACAGAGAGAAAATTACCGCCAAAGTAAACCGAATATTAGACAGCCAGCTAAACAGAAAAGAATTTGACGAAACAAGCTGCAACCTTATCAAACTAAAACTGCATATTCCCAATTACCTTAGCAGAAACAAGCAATAACATGTGAAGATAATCCCTCAGCCGCAAAAAGACTGGGGGATTTATTTTCGCAGAGTATAATCCTGAGACAATCCCCAAAAGTAGCATTGTCTAGATAGCGAAATAGGGAGAAACGATGATACAAAGTGTTATGGAGTTCAGACTTGACAACAGAAAAAAAGGAGGGTTAATCTGCTACGTGATGTCAGGTGCTGGACAGGCAACACCAAACCCGGAGAAATCCGGCTACCTCCGGCTAGGGGGGAAGCCAAAGCCTCTGGACTGCCGTAACAGCCTTAGTAGCAAAAGCGAACAGGGGCAGGAAATGCTGTAGCAATACAGAAAGAACGAGGAATACTCGAAAGAGTGTACACAGCGCATTCTTACACTTTTTACGTAGCAGACTGGTTATCATGATGGAGAAGTCAGCAAAAATCTATGTCGCCGGGCACAAAGGCATGGTCGGTTCGGCAATTATGCGTGAGCTTCAGCGCAATGGCTACACCAACATCATCACTCGGATTCACAGTGAGCTTGACTTGACCCGGCAGGCAGATGTTGAGTCATTCTTCGCGCGGGAGAGACCCGAATACGTCTTCGTGGCGGCGGCAAAAGTCGGAGGCATCGCGGCAAACTCTGAGGCACTCGCGGACTTCATGTACTACAACATGATGATTGAGATGAACGTGATACACTCTGCCTTCGTCAACAACTGCAAGAAGCTGGAATTTCTCGGCTCATCGTGCATTTACCCGCGCATGTGTCCCCAGCCCATCAAGGAAGAATATCTGCTGTCCGGCTACCTGGAGAAGACCAACGAAGCATACGCACTCGCGAAAATCTCCGGCCTCAAGTACTGCGAGTACCTCAACACACAGTACGGCACGGACTACATTTCGGTCATGCCCTGCAACCTTTACGGCCCGAACGACAACTATCACCCTCAGCACTCACACGTAATGCCCGCGCTGATACGCCGCTTCCACGAGGCCAAAGTCGCCGGAAAAGTCTCCGTTACATGCTGGGGGGACGGGAGTCCGTTGCGCGAGTTCCTGTATGTTGATGACCTTGCGGAATTGTGCGTGTACCTAATGAACAACTACTCCGGGAATGAGACCGTCAACGCAGGTTCAGGCCGCGAGATAACCATCAAGGACTTGGCCGGGCTTGTCGCTGAGACTGTCGGCTACGAGGGAAAAATCCTGTGGGACACGTCCAAGCCCAACGGAACGCCCCGCAAGATTATGGACGTGAGCAAGGCGGCTTCATTGGGCTGGAAGGCTCGTACTAGTCTCAGGGACGGTATCAGGCTGGCTTACGAGGACTTCATGAGGCGTTGCGCATAGACCCCGCGAGCTGTCCGCAGGCCGCCATGATGTCCCCGCCTCGTTCTTTCCGAAGCTCAAACTCTATCTTCATGGCCGACAACGCTTCAGTGAACGCTTTGACTCTCCCGGGTGATGAACGCCTGAAGTCTGGCCTTGAGGGTATCGGGTTGAACGGAATGATGTTGATGTAGGCTTCGAGTCCGTCAAGAAGAGCGGCTGTCTCGTAGGCACATTCGGGGGAATCGTTCACGCCGTCAATCAGAGCGTACTCGAACGTGATTCTCTCCCCCGTCCTTTCACGGTAGCGTCTCAGTGAGGCAGTGAGCTTCTGGAGGGGGTACTGTTTGTTGACTGGCATCAATTTTGTGCGCAACTCGTCATTCGGGGCATGAAGTGAGACTGACAGCCTTACGGGTATCTCGAAGTCAGCAAGATCCTCAATGCCCGGCGCGATTCCTGATGTCGATATTGTGATATGCCTTGCTCCGAGGTTGCGCATGTTCTTGTCGTTGAGAGCGCGTATTACCGCAAGAACATTGTCCTCGTTCAGCAGAGGCTCGCCCATTCCCATAAACACAATGTTGTTGATGTCAGCACCGTTAATCTTCTCCATCATCAAGAATTGCCCTAAGATTTCTCCCCTCGTCAAATCACGCTTAAATCCATTTGCGCCAGTCTCACAGAAAACACACCCTAATGGGCAGCCTGCCTGAGATGATATACACGCTGTCTTGTGGCCTCCGTGATTCAGCAATACCGACTCGACTCTTGCGCCGTCATTGAGATGCCAGAGGTATTTGCGAGTCCCATCCCTTGAAACCTGCTGACGAATCATTATGGGGAAATTCATCGCGATATTGTCATGTAGCTTGTCGCGTAATGCCTTGCTGAGGTTGGTCATTTCCTGCCACGTGAAAGCCTTTTTTGCGTATATCCATTGACAGACTTGGGCAGCCCGGAATTTCTGTTCGCCCCATTCAGCGAATAATATTTGCCAATCATTGAGAGCCATCTCTAACGCGTCATACGTCATGTCATTATTCCTCCCTGTCATGAGCCGTGAAAATCAATACCACTCTGTTATAATCGTGAACGTTCATTATATCTCACCAAAAACGGAGGCAATTTTCATCTTGGGTAAGGTAGTAAAAAACCTAGGGCTTTACCTCGTGTTAGTGCTTGTTGTCGTTACGATGGTCAACACGTTCTTAACGCCTGAGGAAGTCCAGAAGCAATATGACGAAATCAGCTACAGCCAATTTCTGAAAGACCTTGACGCGGGCAACATACGCATACTCCAGATCCGCAACAACACAGTTCCCGGCGAATCAAGCTCAGCAACTCTACAGGGCGAACTCAAAGACGGCAAGAGATTCCTGACTTACGGCCTCGATGTTGCTGGAATCGCAGACAGGGCTGTAGCAAAAGGTGTAGAGATGGTTACTGTTGAGGCTCCGCAAAAAAACACATGGCTCACATCTCTCATGACATCGCTTTTTCCGACATTGCTCTTGATTGGCGTGTGGGTCTACTTCCTGTACAACATGCAGGGCGGCGGCGGGCGTGTAATGTCATTCGGCAGGAGCAAAGCAAAATTATTCCTCGACAACAAGCCCAAAGTTACATTTGCTGACGTTGCCGGGTGCGATGAGTCCAAAGAGGAACTGCAAGAGGTAATACACTTCCTGAAAGACCCGGAGAAATTCAAGAAGTTAGGCGCGAGAGTCCCCAAGGGAGTTTTGCTCGTTGGCCCTCCCGGTACAGGTAAGACTCTGCTGGCTAGGGCTGCTGCCGGGGAAGCTGATGTGCCATTCTTCAGCGCGAGCGGGTCAGATTTCGTTGAAATGTTCGTTGGAGTCGGCGCGGCAAGAGTCCGTGATTTGTTCGAGCAATCCAAGAAGTACCAGCCCTGTATCATATTCATTGATGAGATGGACGCTGTTGGCCGTCATAGGGGAGCGGGACTCGGAGGTGGCCATGATGAGCGCGAGCAGACATTGAACCAGTTGCTTGTTGAGCTTGACGGATTCGATGACACCAGCACCACAATACTTATTGCCGCAACAAACAGACCTGACATATTAGACCCAGCGTTATTGAGGCCGGGACGCTTTGACCGTCATATAACTGTTGACCGCCCTGACGTTAAAGGACGCGAGGAGATTTTGCGCGTTCACATGAAGGATAAAACTTTTGCCGATGATGTTGATGTGGGCGTTCTTGCGCGAAGGACTCCGGGGCTTGTGGGTGCTGACCTCGAAAATCTCGTGAATGAAGGGGCGTTATTGGCGGCTCGTCATGGGAAGGACAAAATCGGCATGGAAGACCTTGAAGAGGGAATCGAGAGAGTCATGGCCGGACCTGAACGCAAAAGCAGAATCCTCAACGACCGCGAAAAACGCATTATCGCCTATCATGAAACGGGTCATGCAATAGTCGCAAAACTTCTTCCCGGCTCTGATCCCGTTCACAAAATTTCAATCATCCCAAGAGGCCACGCGGCATTAGGCTACACATTGCAATTGCCCGAAGAAGATAGATTCCTCATGTCAAAGTCTGAGCTGATGAACCGAATCGCAGTACTATTGAGCGGACGTGTGAGCGAAGAAATCGTGTTCAATGACGTAACGAGCGGGGCAGCAAATGACCTTGAACGCGCAACCCAAACAGCTCGCCAGATGGTTACGCAATTGGGCATGAGTGAGACAATCGGACTCGTGAAGCTCGGCAACAAACGTGAAGAGATTTTCTTGGGGCGCGACATTTCGGAGGACAGGAATTATAGCGAGGAAGTTGCATACAAGATTGACCAGGAAGTCAAAGCGATAATTGATGCATGTTATGAGAACGCAAAAGAGATTCTCACATCACGCCGGGCATTGATGGATAAGATAGCCGGGGTCCTTCTTGAGCGTGAAGTAATTGACGCGGAGGAATTTGAACGCCTCATGAATGAAGGTGTGCCAGAAATCTCAGGGAATGACAGCGGAAATGCCCCCGAAACCTCTCAGGACATACCTGAAATTCCCGACATGCCGGAAATCAGGGTAGACCCTCCCGCGCAAACTGGAAAAGATTTTATCGCATAGCTTGACGGCTTGAAGTAAATGGGCAATAATTAGCGTGTTCAGGTTTTGGGGTGTCGTCCAATGGCAGGACGC
>JAFSRQ010000095.1 GCA_017446055.1 Synergistaceae bacterium
GGTTGGCCTGGCCGGTCAGGTCCGCGGAGGCGTGGTAGTCCGTCACCTTCTCGTCCTTCTTCACCTTGAAGGCCGAGTTGCGCAGGTAGCACCAGAGAATCGTAGCCATTCCCATTTCGTGAGCCTGATGGAATGCCTTTGAGATTTCCTGAATCTGCCGTGTCGACTCCGGGCTTCCGAAGTAGATTGTCGCGCCTACTGCCACAGCTCCGAGATTGTATGCCTGCTTCACTGACGCGAAAAGCACTTGGTCATACTGGTTGGGGTAAGTCAGAAGCTCGTTGTGGTTGAGCTTGAGGACGAACGGAATTTTGTGGGCGTACTTGCGTGCTGTTGCTCCGAGTACTCCGAGTGTTGTTGCTACGGCGTTGCAGCCTGCCTCCATAGCGAGCTTGATGATGTTCTCAGGGTCGAAGTATATCGGGTTGGGACCGAATGATGCTCCGGCGGAATGCTCGATGCCCTGATCGACCGGGAGGATTGAGATGTACCCGGTGTTCGCGAGGCGGCCATGTGAGAACAGGGTCTGCATTGCGCGCATTACCGGGACGGGGCGGTCGGTCATGCTCACAACGCGGTCAACAAAGTCCGGGCCGGGAAGTGAAAGCATGTCTTTGGTGATTGTTGTGCATTCATGGGTGAGGAGGGACTCGGCCTCATTGCCTAAGAGTGCCTCAATTTTTCCGTACTGCATTATTGATGTTGCCTCCTTAAGATTCTTGTTACCGGGATATTATACGCCCTGTGAGATTTTGCAGGGTAACCAAGAAGGAAAGCACGTCAGGATATGCTACAATTACGCAATATTCAAGGCAATTCGTTAAAGGAAGATACAGATTCATGTTGAGACATAGCAAATATTTCCTTCTTATTATCATAATTATCCTTTCAACTTTCGGAACATCTCACGGCAAGTCTTCTGTCTCCTCAGTCCCACAACTCAACAGCCCCGAATACACGATAGGTACTGACGTAGGGGGGGAAATGCTGAGGGCTACGGAGGCGGCATTCCCTCAAGCGAGGAAGGAATACTTCAGCGACAAAATCGGAGGCTATGCGGCACTTCTCAGCAGGAAAGTTGACGCATTCATTGAGAACCGTTACGAGGCAGATTACGACATCAGGAACGGACTCGAAGGCGTGAAGATTCTCCCCGGCTCTATTGGTGAAAGCGTGAAGATCAGCGCGGGACTCTCGAAAACGTCAGCAGTCCCCGGCCTTGAGGAGAAGTTCAACAGCTTCATTGCCCGTGCCAAGTCTGACGGAACAATTGACGGCATGATACAGCACTGGGTTTACGGGAATGCGGAGATGCCTGATATTGGCGTTCCGGGAAAATCGGACGTGCGTGTTGTGATGGGTACTACGGGGCTTGTCGTGCCGTTCAGCTTTTACGCGGGGAACGAGATTACCGGGTTCGATGTCGAGCTTGCCCGGAGGTTCGCGTCTTCCATTGGGGCGGAGCTTGAAGTGAAGGTCTACGATTTCGGCGGACTCCTGATGGCTCTTGCGGCAGGTGAGGTTGATATTGCCCTGTCGAACCTGTATTACTCCCCGGAACATTCCGAGGGGCTGAACTTTTCGGATGCCCTGTACACTGTTGAGCCTGTAGCGTTGGTGCGTGAGGACATGTACTCGCCTTCTGACACCGGGAATTTCTCAGCATTCAGCGGGAAGCGCATCGGAGTGTTCACGGGGTCGGTGCAGTATGACATGGTGAGGAAGAAAATACCCGGCGCGGAGATTGCGTACTTTGACGCTATAGCCAACGTGATGGCCGAGCTTACGTCCGGGAAAATTGACGCTGCTGCGGTTGACGAGACTATAGCGGCTGAGTTCGAGCGGGAGAATCCGGGCTTGTCGCACATGCCTGAAAGCCTGGGAGATACACAGACCGCGTTTTTCTTCCCCAAGTCCAAGAGAAACAACCCCTTGCTTGACGAGGTGAATGAGTACTTGCGGCGCGTGAAGTCTGACGGGACACTGGATGAGCTCCGCGCTGTGTGGTCCGGGACTGACGAGAGCAGGAAAGTCATTCCTGATTACAGCAGTTTCCCGGCAACGAAAGGCACAATCAGCATCGCAGTAGACAATGAGACCCCGGTGTTCGCCTACATTAAGGACGGAAAGCTGGCAGGCTATGACATTGATGTTATCGTGCGCTTCTGCAAGGAGAGAGGGTACAGACCCGACTTCAGCGTCATCAATTTTCCGGGCTTGATTGCGGCGGTAAGCTCCGGGAAATGCGACATGGGCGCGGGCGGAATCACAATCACCCCAGAGCGGGCGGAAAGCGTGAGATTCTCCGAGCCCCTGTACACAGTATCCAGCTATCTTGTGGTGAAGAAGCCTGCCACGTCCCAGCCAGTAGTAACCAAACCCGCCACGTCCCAGCAAGCCAGCACCAGCACAACCCCTGCGAGAGTCCCGAAATACTCCCGGCTGTCTGAGCTTGACGGAAAACCTATAGGGCTTCAGACGGGAGTCGTTGAGTGGGCGCAGCGCGTGAAGGAAATTTTTCCGCACTCTCAGGCCGTATACTACAACACTTTTGCTGACATTGGCGCGGCTCTGAAGTCCCGCAAAATCGAGGCATTCCTTGTTGACGAGCCTGTGTATAACCTGATGGCCGCTGAGGATTCGAGTCTTGCGAGGATTGATGAGAAGATCGGCGTTGCATATGACATCGCTTACTGTTTCCCGAAAACAGCCAGGGGGAAGAAACTCTGCGACGAGATGAGCGAATACATACGCAAACTCAAGGCAAGCGGTGAACTGGCCTCCATCATCGCGAAATGGGAAGGCACGGACGAGTCCGCAAAGACAATCCCGGACTACAGGAACTTCCCGGCAACCAACGGCGTTATCACGATGGCAATAGAAGGCGGCTATCCCCCGTTCAACTACTACAGGGGAAGCGAGATTGTAGGGAGCGAGATTGACATTGCGGCGGGATTCTGCGGGGCTTACGGTTACGGCCTCAAGATTGACGCTATGGCATGGGACGGAATTATCCCGGCTCTTGCTTCAGGGAAATACGATTTTGCCGGGGACTTTGCTCCGTCAGAAGAGCATGAAGAAGTCGTGTATTTCTCCGAGCCTTATGTCAGAAGCCGCTCAATCATGGCCTGCCTCAGAGCTGACGGTAAATCTGTCCCGGTGAAAAGCGAATCCCCCGCGAGAGTCCCGAAATATTCCCGGCTGACTGACCTTGACGGAAAACCCATAGGGATGCAGCCCGGCATAACCGACTGGGAGGAATGGGCCGCGAAAAATCTCCCTCACTCTAAAGTCCACTACTACAACACTTACCCGGACTTAGCTTCAGCCCTCAAGACGCACAAGATTGAAGGCTTCCTTGTCGACTCTCCTGTTCTTGCGCTCATGGCCGCTGAGGATGACAAGCTCGCCGCAATTGATGAGCCGGTAGGTGAAATTTTCGGCTACTCGTTCGCTTTCGCAAAGACAGAGGAAGGCAGAAAACTAAGCGATGAGATGAGCAGCTTCATTCGGAAAATCAAGGCAAGCGGTGAACTTGACGCTGTATTCTCGAAGTGGCAGGGAAACGATGAGGCCGTCAAAATTATTCCCGACTTCAAGAGGCTCCCGGCGACAAACGGGACTCTGACCTTCGCGATAGAGGGCAGTTATCCTCCGTTCAACTACTACAAGGGGACGGACATAGCCGGAATTGACGTTGAGCTTGCCGTGAAGTTCTGCGAGGCTTACGGTTACGGGCTTAATGTTACGGCTGTGGTATGGGACGCTATGATTCCCGGGCTGGTTTCCGGGAAAGTCAGCTTTGTCCCGGACTTCACACCGTCAGACGAACACGAGGAGGCCGTGAACTTCTCCGAGCCTTACTGCATGGCTACTTCCGTCATGGCCTGCCTGAGAGCCGACGACTCCCCCGCCCGGAGAGTCAGCAAGCCTTCAGCCCCGCGCAGGAATCTCGGCAGCTTCGACGGGAAAACCATAGCCATACAGACAGGCACAGCAAGCGAGACCCTCGTCCCCGCAAAACTCCCGTCAGCAAAACTCGCCTACTATGACTCCCTCAGCAACCAGCTGACCGCCCTGAAGTCCGGGAAAGCCGACGCTCTTGCAACCTCGCTTCCTCCCGCCGTCATGATGACGAATGAGGACTCAACTCTCGAAATCATCAATCCCCCTTTGCGTGAGACATACTTCTACCAGATGTTCGCGGACAACGAGAAGGGCAGGAGACTTTGCGCCGAATATTCCGCGTTCCTCAAAACTTTGTGGGACGACGGGACTATTGACGCTCTTAATGACAAGTGGCTTGGAGCGGACGAGAGCAGGAAGACAGTCGAGGACTATTCCGCCCTGCCCGGCACTAACGGCACAATGAGGATGGCTGTTGACGCGCAGTTCCCCCCGTTCGTCTACGTCAAGGACAACAGGATTGTGGGGCATAATATCGACTTGGCGGTCATGTTCTGCAAGGCTAAAGGTTACTCGCTCGTTGTGGAGAATATGACACTGAGCGGCGCGATAGCCTCCGTAAAAACTGGCAAGAGCGACTTCTCGCAGTCCATGAACAAGACCCCTGAGCGCGAGGAAAACGCCCTCTTCACGTCAACCCCAACCATAAAGGCCGGGAATGTCCTTGTCGCCCTCAAGTCCCAAGAGCCTGACACAGAAGGGATAAGCAGCCTGAAGGTCTCTGATTTCGAGGGTAAGAAGGTCGGCCTCATGATCGGTTCAGACAGCGCGAAGAAAATCGAGGACAAGATTCCCGGAGTCAACATTATGTTCTTTGACTCGCCGAGCCACATTCTGCCGTCTCTGAGGTCAGGGAGGATTGATGCTTTCTACTGCGCATTGCCGACCGCCAAGAACATCATCCAGAATCACAACGATTTGGCGTACATCCCGGAATACGTCAACACCACGAGGCACACGGCCATGTTCCCGAAGACAGACAAAGGCCGCGAACTTTGCGGGGAATACGCGGACTTCCTCAAGACACTTAGCGCGGACGGAACGTTAGACAGTCTCACGGAAAAATGGATCACAGGCACTGATGAGTCCAGGCAGGCAACGGAAGACTACGGGAATCTCCCGGTGCCTAACGGGACTCTCACGATGGCGGTAACAGAAGGATTGATGCCGTTCGTCTTCGTGAAGGACAACAGGGTTCAGGGCTACGATATTGACCTGGCCGTCCTGTTCTGCAAGCACAAAGGATGCGGGCTGAACATCGAGCTGACCAACCACAACGGAGTCCTCTCATCGTTGCAGACGGGAAAATGTGATTTCACCTACAGCGTTCAGTGGACGGAGGAGCGCGACAAGACCGTCCTGTTCTCGCCAGTCCCCAACGCCGTAACAGGAAGCGTGCTTGTCGTGATGAGGGATGAAGATACCCGGTCCGTGAGAACGGATCTCTCAGCCTTCAGCGGAAAGAGAATCGGAGTCCCAACAGCCACTAGCAACGCTGAAATTGTCGGGGAAGTCCTGCCTGATGCCAAGCTGGTCTACTTTGACTCGCCGTCTGAGATGCTGCTCGCTCTGAGGCAGGGGAAAATTGAC
>JAFSRQ010000096.1 GCA_017446055.1 Synergistaceae bacterium
GATAAGGGCGTGGACATAGGCAACCAGACTTCACAGAATATCGGCCTCATTTACCCCTACAGGTTCGACAATTACGCGAAGATTGTTGCGGGCATAAAGGGCTACGGGAGATACACAGATGATTTCTACGCGATTTCTGAGGACAGAGGGGAGCTACTGAGTCTGCTTGACGGACTGAGAGTCATTGCGAGGGAGTTCGGGATAATCCTAAACGAGCGCAAGACGCGAATTGTAAAGCTCTCATCATTCTATCGGCACTTGCAGAACGGCTACAGCCTCACGGCTACAGCCTCACGGAAACAGGGCGTGTAATCCGCAAGATAAACCCGAAGAGCATAACCCGCGAGCGCAGGAAGCTGAAGGCATACAGGCGGCTTCTTGACGCTGGGAAGATTACATACAGCGAGATAGAAAATATTTTCAAGGGCTGGCTGGGCGGCAACTACAAACGCATGTCGCACCGGCAAATCTACAACATGACACAGCTATTCATCACACTATTCAGGAGGAAACCCAAATGGAAAAAGGGACATTCACGGTTACGCTGGCTGGTCGGTACGAAGCGCAAGCTATGGAACACAGCTCGGCAACTTGGAGCTGAACGGCAACAACTTCATCAGCAAGAAGGAAGTAACAGAGGAGACGTTCAGGGGCAAGCTCGGCAAGGTAGTAATCGCCGGAGACGCGGATGCAGACGAGGCAGGACTCATCGGCGAGCATCACAACATGGAGCTGGTGCAGGTCGCGCATTACACGGAGAAGACACACGGAATGCCGGACGGATGGTATTTCGCGCTGAGGGAGATTCCCGCTGACGAGCTGGAAAGAATCCAGGATCGCGGGGACATTGATTACATCGCCATGATGACAGGCGTTACACTGTAAGGAGGAGCTATCATGTTCGAGAAGATCAAGAAGTACTACGAGAAGGGCGTATGGAGTGAGCAGAGGGTGCGCGAGGCGGTCGCGAAGAACGTAATCACGCCGGAAGAGTTTAAGGCAATCACGGGCAAGGGACTGCTTGGAGAGTAGCAAGGCAATCATTCGCGGGGGAGTCAGGACGGCTTCCCCGCTTTTCATTTATGGGGGTGCTGATATGGATGAAGAGGAAAAATTTTCGCGCTCAATCGATTTCTCCCTGAAATGGGAGGGAGGGCGCAACTTCACTGTCATTAACGACAAGCCAGTTGTCAAGGGTGCGGCAAAGAATGACGCGGGCGGTGCTACAGCTTACGGCATAACATGGTCGACACTGAAGGCCGCTTATCGTCAGGGGATAACGAGTCATGATGACATATGCCGCCTAACGCTGGATGAGGCCAGAGCGATTTACCGGGCTAATTACTGGGACAAATACGGTTGGGGCGCGTTGGAATGGCCTGTGTGCTTGTGTTGTCTTGACTGTTGCATCAATCACGGAGGGTTCGCGTCAATCTTACAGAGGGCAGTCATTGAGTGCGGGCAGTCGGTCGTTATTGACGGGAAATTCGGCCCGAAAACTTTTGCGGCACTCAAGGCCTGTAATCCTCTCATGCTTGCGGGAGCTATTTACCGCCAGCGCGTAAGATACTATGACAGAATCATTGCGCGTAATCCCAAGCAGAGAGTCTTCTACAACGGCTGGATGAGGAGGGCTGACAGCATGGCCGAAGCGGCGGGGGTGAGGCTGTGAGCGTCGACAACTATATTTCGGGCGGCGCGGCTTTGTTCGGGGCGTTCCTCTCGTGGTACTTGGGCGATTTAGACGGCCTCATCAAAATCCTCTTTGCTTTTGCTGTCATTGACCAGATTACAGGGGTAATGAAGGGCTTTGTCCTTAAGGTATGGAGCAGTGAGGTAGGGTTTCACGGAATAGCGAAGAAGGTCTACATGTTCATATTCGTTGGAATAGCAAATATCCTCGACAATGAAATGTTAGGACATTCAGAGCTACTAAAAGATATGGTATGTTTCTTCTATCTTGCGAATGAAGGGCTCAGCATTATTGAGAACGCTATTGAGCTTGGATTGCCCGTACCTGACGGCCTCAAGGAACGTTTCATGTCATGGCGCAACAAGCAGTTAGTGAGTAAGAACAAGCCAGAGCCAGACGACATTTGACTTGCATTAACTCCGTTTCAGAGTGAACATACACAGAGATTGAAGATTATGCAGGAGGTTTTACGCATGAGGAATCCCGAAATTATGGACACTAACGGAGTTGCTGAAAGTCTGTCGATAATGTTCCACAAGGACAACTGCAGCGTGATAGCCATTCAGGACGCGACCGAAGACAGCTCAACGGGTACGGAGCTTGTTGCGAAACTGAACAATCTTAGGCTGTTCAGCAGATTCCAGCTAGACCGCGAGACACATGAATATGCCCGGCTTGTTACTACCGACAGTTGGGGCAAGACACACTATTTCCGGGCATGGAAGTGAGTTAGGTGCACAGGTTAAGCCCCGCCCTTTTCCTGTGCAAGCATTTTCTCAAGGCGGTGGAATTTCCGCGCAAGTATCTTCATATACTGCAAGATTTCTCGTTCAAGCCCTTCAACGCTCTCATCATCTTTCATTTCACCATCAAGCAGACTGTCTTCTTGTGCTTTTTCGGCCTCACGCCTGCGTTCCCAGACAGCCGCGAATCCCTGCGGAGCTTTTTCGTAATTCTCCACCGTTGCGCGTGGTATGAGCCATTGATGCCCAATCCTGAACGCCCCGTCTAATTTCCCCTTACGGCACAGCAACGTTACCGAGCTTTTCTCATACCCTAGAATCTTGGCGGCCTCTTCAACCGATACCACGTCTTTTATGTCCATACTGTTACCCCCTTTGCGACTCACATTTTATCACAGCTTCAGAGTAAAATATACTTGCATTAACACTCTTTAGAGTTATACTACCCCCCAAAAACGAAAGCAAAGGAGAAATTCAGCAATGATAAGCACTGACTACACTTCAACCCTGAACGAATACCGTGATTTCCTCAGACTCCACAGCGCAATGATGCGGAACATCAGCAACACTCTGGAAGGTGTGAACAAGGAACTAGTATTCTCGGAGGAATTGACAGACAGCGAGCGCAAGGAACTGGAAGCCATGCAGGACAAACTCGAAGAAATATACGATGGACTGGACGCGGTTGTCCGTGAGTATTAGCAGGGGGGATTATCCCTTTATTTTTGCTCATTAAGATTAAAATATTACTTGCAATTAACGCTTAAAGAGTTATACTACGTTCATCAACAGAAAACGCAGTAGACATCGAAAAGGAGCAAGGAATTATGACAGAGAAGACAGCAAACCAGATAGCGAACATGAAGAAGCAGACGATCGGCGTGGAAGTCGAAATGAATGGCATCACCCGCGAGAAAGCCGCCAGCATTGCCGCAGGTTTCTTCAAGACAGGACGCTACGAGTTCACGGCAAGGCGCAACGACTACGTAACATGGTCAGCATGGGACGCACAGGGCAGGGAATGGAAGTTCCAGCGCGATTGCAGTATTCACGGCAACGATGACGAGAAGTGCGAACTCGTTACCCCAATCCTCCGCTACGAGGACATCGAGACACTGCAGGGGTTGCTCAGGGCGTTACGCAAAGCAGGAGCGCAGAGCAGTGCATCAAGGGGTTGCGGAGTTCACATCCACGTAGGCATCAAGAGTGAGGCCGGAAACCACAACGCGCAGACGCTGACGAACCTAGCGAACATCATGGCCGCGCACGAGGAGCAGATAGGCCGGGCAATCAAGATTGACGAGGGCAGGACAGAGCGGTATTGCAGGACGGTCAACCCCGATTTCCTAAGCAGGCTCAACGCCCAGAAGCCCGCCACAATGGAACAGCTTGCGGAAATCTGGTACAAGGCTCATCACACGGAGTACTGCAGAAACCATCACTACAACGAAAGCCGCTACCACATGCTGAACCTCCACGCCACGTTCACGAAGGGTACAATAGAGTTCCGGCTGTTCCAGTTCGATGAGCCTCATGACGGCAAAAAGGGCGGTATACATTGCGGACAGCTCAAGGCGTACATTCAGTTATGCCTCGCAATGAGCCAGCTCGCGAAGACCCTCACACACGCCAGCAACAAGCCTCAGCAGAGGGAAAACGAGAAGTACGCGTTCAGGTGCTGGATGCTGAGACTGGGTTTCATCGGCACGGAGTTCAAGACCGCAAGAACGTTGCTTTTGCGGAATGTCAGCGGAAATTGCGCGTGGAGGCACTAATGAGGGTATACAGAGTAGCAGTGACGGAGATCTACCGCAAGGTGGTCTCCGTCGAGGCCAATAATGAGCGTGAAGCCCACCAGCGGGCATGGGATGCGTGGAACAACACCGAGATTATTCTCGACATGGACGATTTCGAGGGCGCGGAGATGTCAGTCCTTGATGACGGGCAGGAGACCAGCGGGGAAAAGCTCCCGGAGGACTCATACGTTGAAGGTTTTGACTACGGCTTCGGGAAGGGAAAGGGTACGGCGAAAAATGGCAGGTAAATACTATATCGCGTACGGCAGTAACTTGTCGGTTGAGCAGATGAAAGTCCGAACGCCGGACGCTGTGATTGTCGGTACGGCTATGCTCAAGGACTGGCGGCTGTTGTTCAGGACGTTCGCGACCATCGAAAAATGCAAGGGCTATTCTGTGCCTGTGCTGGTCTGGAAGATTTCGGAGAAGGACGAAAAGAGTCTCGACAGGTACGAGGGCTACCCGAAATTTTACGGCAAGCGGAATCTGAAGGTTGCGGTTACTTCACTTGACGGTCAAGACTTGGGGAAACTCACCGCTATGGTCTACATCATGACGAGGAAGGCGACTGACACCCGGAGCATTAACCCCTTGCCCAGCAAGCATTATTACTCCGTGCTTCACGAGGGCTACAAGACTTTTGGCTTTGATGGTAGAATCCTCAACGAGGCTGTAATCGAAGCCATGAGCCAGATTGAGCCTTTTCCACGTTAGTACACATACTCCTTTTTGTGTACTGCGTTTCGCTTGATAGCGGTCTCCTTCTCCGGGAGGCCGTTTTTATTCCGCGAGGCTGTCCAGATAATCCGCCCACCACTGCATCAGCTTTATCCTTTCCGGCATGTATTCGGCGTGATTGTATGCCCCGCGCACCGAGTTCCCCTCAACGTGTGCGAGCTGTCGTTCTATCACGTCGCGGTTGATGCCGTGTTCGTTGGCAATTGTCGAGAACATTGCCCGGAAGCCGTGAGGAGTGATTTGCTCCTTTGTGAAGCCTATAGCCCTCAATGCCGAACGTACTCCATTATCCGACATACAGCGACCATCATTGCGTGGCGAGGGAAATAGCCATTTTCCCGAACCTGTCAGCAGTCTCAGTTCATCAAGCACTGCTTTTACCTGCGAGGACAGCGGAACTATGTGTCTACGTTTCATTTTCATTTTCTCGGCAGGTATGTCCCATGTGTCATTGTGAATTTCTCCCCATTCAGCTGAACGGACTTCACCCGGACGCGCCGCAGTATACACAGAGAAGAGCATCGCGCACCGCATCACCGTGTATGGATAAGCCTTCATTGACCGCATCAGGATTGCCACATCTGAAGGATTCGTGAGTGTGGCAAAATGCCTGCAAGATTTCGGCTTCAATGCTCCGAGTAGGGCTGATGTCGGATCACTGTCAGCATACCCGGCGGCTATCGCGAACCTATAGACTTGTCCGATGATGGTCTTTACACGCTTTGCTGTTTCGTCATGCCCGGCATCTTCTATAGCCCGGCAAATTCGCAGGATGTTTGCTGAAGTAATTTCTTTGAGCGACAATGTTCCAATTGCGGGCAGTATATATTTGTTCAGCCGTAAGTGAATTGTGCGCATATACATTTCGTCTTTGTCAGCCATGCGGATTTTGAGCCATTCGCTGGTTACCTGAGTGAAGTTTTGCGGGATGCTTTTCTGCGAAGGGCTTTGACCTTTAGCACGGGCTGTGTGAATTTCGTCACGTTTCATACGGGCATCTTTGAGCGATAAATCAGGGTACGGGCTAAGAGATAATTTATGCTCTTTGCCATTTTCCCAATAACGCAGAATCCAATACTTACGCCCGGACGGGTCAACACGGAGATACAGCCCCTTGTCATCACGGAGCATGTACGATTTCTCTTTGGGCTTGGCGGCCTTTACCTGTAATTCTGTCAGCATATTTACTCCTTTCTTCTTGATGAACCGTACAAAATTTCGTGCTATATTTTCTTGTACGGTTTCTTGTACGGTCAAATATAAGATTTGGGCAGTCTTGTTTTGTTTTCTCTGGAATAACGGCAACAAAAAAACCCGCTTGCAACGGGCTTTGTGTTTTTCTTTGGTCATGTCTTAGTGATTGCTGGTGGGCAATACTGGATTTGAACCAGTGACCTCTTCCGTGTGAAGGAAGCGCGCTAACCCCTGTGCCAATTGCCCAAGTGATACGGAGATTTTACCGCATTAGCCCGCAAAGTCAAGAACCCCCGGTGTGCTATGCTTGTGTCTCACACAGAAAAGAAGGGAGAGCTGGCCATGACAGACAGCGGATTAATCCAGCGCGGGGAGTCCAAGAAGTTCCTGCGGGACAAGCACGGGGGATTCTGGGAGGACAGGGGCGACATCGGCGGCACGAGAATCTACGCTCCTGCTCCAGAGTGGGCGGGCAACATCAACTTCTATCTCTTCGAGGGCCCGGACATTCTCATTGAGCCACAAGACAAACCGCTTTGTGATGTCCCGGAGTTGAAGCTAGGTTCGATTCCGCGTGATGACGGAAATTTTTTGCTGACTGACGATGAGAAGGACGAGCTTTTGAGGACTGACCCGGAAGCCGGGAAGTTCATACGCCCGTTTTTGGGAGGCCGTGAGTTCATCAACCGCACGAATCGCTGGTGCTTATGGCTGAAGGATGTTGAGCCTGCTGACGTGAGGAAATGCCCGCGGGTCTTGGAGAGGATAGAGAGGGTGCGCGAGTTCAGGAAGAAGAGTCCGAGAGCGGGAACGAAGAAACAGGCGGAGACCCCGATGCTCTTCAGCGAGATACGAGACAGCAAGACGAATTACCTCGCAATCCCTCAGACTTCATAATCAACACGAAAATATATCCCCATGGCTTGGCTGACTCCTGACATCATAGCGGGCGATGCGTTGTTCGTTTGCGATGGTGTGAGCCTGTACCACTTCGGCGTAATGATGTCCTCTGTCCACATGGCGTGGGTACGGTGCATAAGCGGCAGGCTTCGCATGGATTACAGCTACAGTAACACGCTGGACTACAACGCATTCCCCTGGCCCGTAATCATCCCGACCCCATGGATTCCCGGCGGCAACCCCTACCTCCGCAGGATTGAGGACACAGCGCAGGCAATCCTCGATGCACGGGCGAAATCCCCCCGCAGCACCCTCGCTGACCTCTACGATGAGCGCACGATGCCCCCTGAGCTGAGGAAGGCTCACAACGAGAACGACGAGGCAGTCATGGCCGCATACGGATTTTCCCGGCACTACGAGGATGACAGGATGCACGACGAGGACATAACGATTGCTCTCATGTACAGGTATCAGGAGCTGACCGGGTGCGATGAGCCGGGACGCAAGAACTACCCTAACCGGGCCTTGTGGGTGAGGTACTGCCCGGAGGACGCGGATGATGACGAGCTGGAGAATCTGGAGCTTTACCGGGAAATGTGGCCGGGGAATCCGGGGCTTGACGGCGTGGAGTGGGAGTGAGGATTGCGCTTTGGGCGTGGTGTCAGGGTTGGAAAAATTAGAATTTTCTGCTAACCTTACGTGAAATTTCCGCACAATGAAAGGAGCTACTCATCATGTATGAATTAGTGTTGATACGGCACGGCGAGTCGGCATGGAACAAGGAGAACAGGTTCACGGGCTGGACCGATGTTCCGCTGTCGGAGAAGGGAATCGAGGAGGCGCGCTCGGCAGGAAGGCTGCTGAAGGCTGAGGGGTTCGCGTTCGATTATGCGTTCACGTCAGTGCTGAAGAGGGCAATCAAGACTCTGTGGCTCGTCCTTGAGGAGATGGACAGGATGTGGATACCCGTCCAGCACTCATGGAAGCTCAACGAGAGGCACTACGGGGCTTTGCAGGGACTCAACAAGGCAGACACCGCCGCGAAATACGGGGACGCTCAGGTGAAGATCTGGCGCAGGAGCTATGACATTCAGCCCCCGGTCCTCACGAAGGATGACGAGCGTTATCCCGGCCATGACCCCAGGTATACCGGCCTCACTGAAGCAGAACTGCCGCTGACAGAGTGCCTTGCTGACACGGTGGCAAGGGTTGTGCCTTACTGGCAGGAGTCGATAGTCCCGGCGATAAAGTCAGGCAAAAAGATTATCATCGCCGCTCACGGAAACTCACTGCGCGCGCTGGTGAAGTACCTCGACAACATTTCGGAGAAGGACATTCTGGAGCTGAACATCCCGACGGGTGTACCGCTGGTGTACGAGCTTGACGCTGACATGAAGCCGCTTTCTCACAGGTACTTGGGGGACGCTGAGGCTATCGCGAAGGCACAGGCGGCTGTTGCGTCCCAGGGTAGCGCGAAGAAGTAGGAGTGATTCATCATGCATCTTTCTGACAGGATAAAGGCTCTCAAGATCTCACCAATACGGCGGCTGATACCCTATGCTGACGCGGCCAAAGCCAAGGGCAAGAAGGTATACCATCTCAACATAGGCCAGCCCGACATAGTAACGCCCAATGAGTATTTCGAGGCCATCAGGAACTTCCACCCCAGCACGATAGCGTACCAGCCCTCACAGGGGATAAAGGAACTCCGGGAGGCGGTCTCAGGGTACTACAAGGCTATGGGAGTGCCGTATGAGCCGGATGAAATCTACATAACGTGCGGGGGAAGCGAGGCCTTGCAGTTCGCGGTGATGATACTGTGCGACCCGGGCGACGAGATTCTTGTGCCTCAGCCTTTCTACGCCAACTACAACACGTTCGCGAAACTTGCGCTTGCGAAGCTCACTCCGATTCCCACGACAGCGGAGACGGGATTCCACCTTCCGCCCGAAAACGTCATAGAGAGCCTCATCAACTCTAAGACGCGGGCATTCTGGATTTCCCACCCCTGCAACCCAACGGGAGTCAGCTACACGCCTGACGAGATTCACATGCTGTGCAGGCTGGCCAAGAAGCACGACATCTTCATCATCGCCGACGAGGTTTACCGCGAGTTCATCTACGAGGCCGGGGACTTCCTGAGCTTCGGTGCTGTTGAGGACGCGAGGGACAGGGTGATTATGGTTGACTCTGTGTCAAAGAGATTCAGCGCGTGCGGTATAAGAATCGGCTGCATCGCCATCAAGAACAAGGAATTTCTCGCTGAGGTCATGAAGCTGTGTCAGGGCCGTCTGAGTGTGTCAGCAATCGAGCAGGTCGGGGCGGCGGCTCTGTACAAGACTCCCAAGAGCTACTTGCAGGAGGTCAACGCTGAGTACAAGATGAGGCGGGATGTCCTGTATCACGGACTGAAGGAGATTGACGGCGTTGTGTGCCATGAGCCCAAGGGAGCGTTCTACACGATGGTGAAGCTGCCTGTCGACGACTCCGAGAAGTTCATCATATGGATGCTGGAGAATTTCGACATCAATGGCGAGACAACGATGGCGGCTCCGGGCTCCGGGTTCTACGCTGATGCCGGCTTGGGAATGGACGAGGTGAGGATGGCGTATGTCCTCAAGAAGGAAGACCTCCAGAAGGCGTTGAACATCCTCAAGAACGCGCTGGCTGTTTATCCCGGAAGGGCAGAAGCTATAAAGGCGTAACACGGAGAAGGTTTGTCCCCGTCTGGAATATGGCGGGGATTTTTCTTGTTTACCGTTACAGAAGTGATGATACTATCCTGACACCCTCCATAGCATCACGGGCGTAGTAATCCGCTCCCGCATAGCTCGCCAGCTCCGGCGTAAGTACAGCCCCTCCCGCAATGACCTTCACATCAGGGCAGGACTCCTTCAGCTTTGTGATAGTCTCCTTCATGCTTGCTACTGTTGTAGTCATTAACGCGCTCAGTCCCACAACGCTGACTCCTCTTGCTGTTACTGCCTCAACGATTTTCTCAGGGGGAACGTCTTTTCCCAAGTCGATAACGTCAAAGTTGTAGTTCTCGAAGATAGTCCGCACAATGTTCTTGCCTATGTCGTGAACATCCCCGTAAACAGTAGCGAGAATCACCGGGCCTTTTGCCTTGCCTGTGCCGCCGGACTTCTCCATGTTGAGCGACAAGACCTCGAACGCTGATTTTGCCGCTTCTGCTGACTTTATGAGCTGGGGAAGGAATGATTTTCCCGATTCGTAGCTTTTGCCGACAGTGTCAAGAGCCGGGACTATATTACGCTCGATAATCTCCAAGGGCTTGTGTGATTTCAGGAGTTCGCGCGTCATGCTGGCTGACTCATCCTTGAGGCCGCGTATGATTGCCGACTCTAGTGCTGAGGAAAAGTTTATCCCTCCATCACAACCCCCCTTTTGTTCCCCACTTGCAGAAGAACACCCCCCTGTATCCCCACTTGGCAGGGGGGACGAGGAGTCCCTGGTGTCTTGCTTCTCCTGCGCAAGGGGAGGTGTCCGCAGAACGGTGGGGTCGACTTTGCCGGGATGTTCCTCGCAGTACGATATGTAGTCATTCATCTCCTGTTCTCCGCCTGAGAGGAGATTCCACGCCATGAGAGTCTCCTTCATGTCAGAGTCACCCGGATTGATGATAGCTCCGTCGAGTCCGTTCATGATTGCCGCCATCATCATTGTGCGGTTCACCAGAGGCCGCCGCGGAAGACCGAATGATACGTTGCTCAGTCCCAAGACAGTCTTCACGCCTAACTCATCATGCACCAAACGCACAGCCCTCAAGGTTTCCGGGACTAGCTTCTGCTGTGCCGATGCCGTAAGTGTCAGGCAGTCAATGAGAATGTTGCGGCGCGGAATGCCAATCGATTCGGCCATGTCGACAATCCTGCGGGCGATTTCGAGTCTTTCTTCTGCTGACTCAGGTATGCCCCTGTCATCAAGCGTAAGACCTAACACACATGCTCCGTATTTCTTTGCGACCGGGAGGACGGATTCGAGGCTTGCTGATTTCCCGTTGACAGAATTTAGGATGGGCTTGCCGTTGCAGATTCTTGCGGCTGACTCTAATGCTTGAGGGTTGGAGCTGTCTATCTGAATCGGCAGGTTCACGACTCCCTGAATTTCCCTCAATGCGTTAGTCAGCACTTCAGGCTCGTCAATGTCAGGAAGCCCGGCGTTTATGTCGAGAATGTCAGCACCCTGCTCCTGCTGTTTGACGGCCTCCTTCAGAAGGTAATCCGTATCACCCTCGCGCAGTGCCTTCTGTAGCATCTTCTTGCCTGTGGGATTGAGCCTCTCACCGATTACGACAAACTTGCGCCCGAATGTTACGACTCTTGATGACGAGCATACCGTTGTGCTGCCGGGAACGTTCCGGGTTACAGCATGGCCGAATCTAGCGGTAACAGCACGCTTCATCATGGCGATATGCTCAGGGGTAGTTCCGCAGCAGCCTCCGAGAATGTTCACGCCCAAGTCAGCAAACTTGCACGAGATTTCAGCGAACTCTTCAGGCGTAACGTCATAGTGTGATACTCCGTCCCTCATGACCGGGAGTCCTGCGTTGGGCTGAACCATCACGGGAATGTGCGAGCATGAGCAGAACCGCTCTACTATGGGTAGCAATTGTGCCGGGCCTAACGAGCAGTTCACGCCGAGAGCGTCAAGTCCGAGTCCCTCAAGTGTGGCTGTCATGGCCTCAACCGAAGCCCCGAAGAATGTCCGCCCGGACTCCTCGAAGCTCATTGTCGCGAAAACTGGAAGCTCTGAGTTTTCCCTCGCGGCCAAAACAGCGGCTTTAAGCTCGTGCAAGTCCGTGAAAGTCTCAAGCAATATAACGTCAGCAAGCTCCCTCCCTGCAATGACCATCTCGGCAATGGCATCATAGATTTCCGCGAACGAGGCATCACCGGAAGGGTACATTACGCGCCCCGTTGAGCCAATATCGAGGGCAACGTGTGAGTTTGTGCCTGCTGTAACTTCACGGGCTAATGTGAGTCCTGCCGTGATGATTTCGGTTACTGTATGGCCGGATTTCGCGAGCTTGAAGCGGTTTGCGCCGAAGGTGTTTGCGGTGATGAAGTCTGCTCCTGCGTTGAGATATTCGCGGTGAACTGAGCGTATCATTTCGGGCTGAGTCAGGTTGAGGATTTCGGGAATCTCACGGAGCTTGAGTCCCCGCGCCTGCAACATCGTACCCATTGCGCCGTCAAAGAAGTATATTCTGCTGGGGTTAAGTGTGAACATGTTTTGCCCTCCTGTGAGTGTTAGGGGGATTATAGCAGTTGCAGTGTACAATATTGCTTACGAGGATTCCGGGGTGCGGGCAGGGGTCGCTTCACAGGGTATTATGCCTTGGAGAATCAGGTGATGAGTATGGGCAAGAGATCCAGAAAATCCCGGAGGAAGGCGGTGAAGAGGCTCGCTCGCAAGGTGGTACGCTTCTTCACTGCTTTCTACTGGCTGATGAGCTTCGTCCTGACTGCGTTACTTCTTTGGGATAGGCTGGCAGGTTAAGCCGGGAGCAACAACTTCTTCACGAATAGGGTTCAACTCCCCTCAACGTTGTCCCTATTCTACCACACCAGACCTAAATTACCATGCAGACCAGCGGTATCGTAACCATGCACGCAAGATTCTGTATGAACATCGCCCGCGCGGCAAAATCAACATCAGCGTGGTACATCTCACTCAGCACCGCCGTAACACTCGCCCCCGGCATAGCGTTAATCAGAATCAGCACAGCCGCAACAAGAGGATTCTCACTCAGCGGGAAGAATCTCAGTATAGCGCAGATTATCAGAGGGTAAACCACAAGCCTCATAGCTGAAGCCGTCCATGCGTGTACGTCCGTGAAGAGGTCTGACGCTTTCGAGTGCGCTAAAGCCATTCCGATTATCACCATTGAGATTGGAGTCGTTACGTCAGAGAGATACTTCACCGGGACTGCGGCGGCCTGCGGAAGAGGTATCCTCCCGAAATAGAATATCAGGCTCAACGCTGTAGCTATGTTGATGTTGCTGAAGATGATAGATTTCATGTCAACGCCCTCCGAGCCGTGATTGGGATTGTCCCGGATTATCTCCAATGCTCCAAGCGTGTATATCGTTATGTTGAACGCGATGTTGAACATCACCGACAATGCGAGTCCCTCAGTCCCAAGAAGAGCCAGCGCGATGGGAAAACCCATGAACCCCGAATTGCTGTAAGCGCAGATGAACGCCCAGACTCCCTTTCTGCCTTCAGGAACGTGAAATATATTCGCAAGCCCCCGCGAGATGTACAGCATCGAAACCAGCACGACAATCCCGGCAACGATTGTGATTATTCCGTCGCGAGCAAAAGCAGGGTCATATTCACGCTGGACGAGTGAGATGAATATTGTGCAGGGCAGCGTGATTTTCAGGAGGAGGGATGAGAAATGAGATGAGGCTTCCGGCTTGAGGACTCCAGTTTTGACGGCTATATATCCAGCGGCGATTAACACGAAGAGGCTGACGAGATTTGACGCGACTGCAAAAAAATCCAAGTTCATGTACAATTTCCCCCGTAACAAAAAATTCCCGGTAATCTTAGCACACAAAGGATGAATCATAATGTCATTGCAGATAATCGAGGCAGATATTACGACCCTCAATGTTGACGCAATAGTGAACGCGGCGAATCAGACTCTCTTGGGCGGCGGAGGTGTTGACGGGGCGATACACAGGGCAGCAGGACCGGAGCTTCTCGCTGAGTGCAGGACTCTCGGCGGCTGTCGTACAGGAGGCGCGAAAATCACAAAGGGCTACAATCTCCCGGCAAAGTTCGTGATTCACGCTGTCGGCCCAAGGTGGCAGGGAGGGACTCACGGCGAACCCGGACTACTGGCTTCGTGCTACGTGAACTCGATGAGGCTCGCGAAGGAGAACGGCTGCAAGTCTGTTGCGTTCCCGCTGATTTCCGCAGGCATATTCGGCTACCCCAAGGCTGACGCGATGAGGGTTGCGGTGAAGTCAATCCGCGAATTTCCCGGAAGCGGTGAGATGGACGTAACGATTGCCCTTCTTGGGGACGAGATGATGACCCTTGCGCGTGAAATTTCCCCGGAGCTGGTGAAATGAGGATAGAGACTCCCGGCTTCATCACGGCAGATTTCTGCATGAAGGGCGAGACTCCCGGCAAGTCCGACATAATGCCCTCACAGGTTCACGGCAGGAATATTCTCGTTGCTACGGCTGAGACGCTCCCGGAAATTTCCCTGCCATCACGCCCGGAGGCTGACGGAATTTTGCTGACAGTCCCGGGTGTTACTGCCTCGCTGAGATTCGCCGACTGCGCTCCCGTCATGCTGTGGGGGGACTCATGGGTCATGATTCTTCACTCAGGCTACAAGGGTACAGTCCTCAACATTTCGCGTGAGGGTCTCAGGATTGCGGGCGAGATATACGGTGCTGAAACGGTGCGTGAGGCTCATGCGTGGATTGGGCCGTGCATAGGTCGTGAGTATTTCAGGAAGTCGGGCGATGAGTGGACGGTGAGAGGTCTTGAGGCGTTCCACAGGGAGAATTATACGGCTGACGGTGAGAATGTGTACTTTGACCTTGCGGGAGAAATATCGTGCCAGCTTCTTGACAGGGGATTGAGGCGGGAGAATATTTCGGTCTCAGGGATAAATACGCTGACTGATTCGCGTTGTTGCTCGTACAGGCGCGGAGATATTCACGAGAGAATGACATTGTCCGCAAAAATCCAGGGGAGCAATCATTAGCACACTCCCCCGGAAGTTTCCTGCTGTTACTCTTGAGGTTCTGCGACTATGTACAGCTCGATGGTCTTCACACCGTCAGAGACCGCGTAAATCACGAACTCGTCATACACAAGCTCGCCCGGAAGAATGAATGTCCCGTCTTCATCAACATCAATCGCAATAGGCTCATCGGCAATGTATATCTCTGTCTCTTCTGCCTCATCACCAATCCTGAATGTTAGGGGCATTCCTTCAGGAGCGTAAATTTCCCCCCTGAGTTCCTCATCACCGCTGACAACGCACAAGTCAAGCTCCTCTTCATGGCCGTAATTCACCGTCTGCGTATGCTCCTGTACAGTCTCAGGAATAGCTTCGGACGTTCCTTCACTGTTGCCTGAAACGCTCGCGGGAGTCTGTGATGTGTCATCGATCCTGCCTGTGATGATGATGATGAATGTCTGAGTGTCAGCACCGTACTTGTTCCTTGCCGTAATCCTGAAGCTGTACGTTCCTTCCTGCTTTGGAGTGCCTGCGATTTTCCCGGTCTTTGTGCCTAATTTGAGTCCTGAAGGAAGCCGTCCTGATTTCTTCCACTTTATCGGGTCAGTGCCTTCTGCCGATAATTGTGCGGTGTACTCTGTCCTGCTTATGCCCGCGTGAAGCCCCTCGTTCAGGATTTTGGGTGCTACACCGTTCACCCTCAGCGAAAACGACCGTACTGTTGAGCCTGCGTTATTCTCTGCTTTCACTCTCAGGCGGAATTTCCCGGCCTCCTTCGGTATTCCAGAGATCAGCCCGTCCTCAGTGATATATATTCCCGCCGGGTAACTCTCTTCCGCGAATGACCATACCACATGTGTGTTCCCCCTACACCTGAGTTGAACGCTGTAAGGCTGGTTATGTGTAGCTCTTGGGAGTCTGTTCGTCAGTATTCTCGGCTTCTTCAGAGTACCTCCTGTTATCTTGACCATATACCTTAGGCTTGAGCTGCCCCTGCTGTTAGCGGCTGTTACCATGAATGTGTATGTCCCGGTCTTTTCCGGGATTCCTGAGATTGTGCCGTGTTCATCGAGAGTGAGTCCTCTGGGGAATCTGCCTGATTTCGTCCACGTTATAGCCCCTTCACCTGACGCTTCAAGCAATGCTGTGTACTGTTCGCCTGTTCTGCCGTCCGGGAGGTTCATCGTCATTATTTCCGGCCTGCCTGTATCACCTGCGGAATTTTCCCTGACCATGAACGTGAATGTTCTTGCCTCTGTTGACCCGGCAGCGTTCGAGGCTCTGATCGTGAAAATGGCCCTTCCTTTCTCGCGCGGTGTACCTGTGATTCTGCAAACACGCTGATTTTTCCCGGCTGAAAGAGTGAGTCCTTCAGGCAGGTATACGTCTGATGTCTCCCACGTCATTCCCTGCTCCGTGCCTGATGCTGTGATTTCGGCGGAGTAGCTCGCGTTCATCATTGCGTCAGGAAGGCTTGCCCCTGTAACAATCTCAGGAGGGTACACAACCTGAATGTACATGTCCGCGCTGTCAGTGCCTCCCGTACCAGACGCAGTAACCGTGAACTTGTAGGACATAGGCGAGTGAGAATATTTCCCTTCCTCAGTGATTCCGATTTCGCCCGACAATATTCCTGCTGACGTGTCGAAGGAGAGTCCCGGAGGAACATCGCCGGTTATCCCCCACGTTACCGACTGAGTCCCTGACGCTGAGAAATGCACGCTGAAGCTGTCCCCGGCTGTAACAGGGCTGTAAGTCTTGGGCATGGAGATTTTCGGCGACGGCAGCGGCTCCGGCATTCCGTCAACCGCAAGAATGAACGTCTTATCCTCACTGCCCCATTTATTGGTGAAACTTACTGTTATGCTGTACGTTCCTGATATTATCGGGGTGCCTGTGAGCGTGATTTTCCCGGGAGATGACGCGCTGTAGCTTATGCCTATCGGGAGATTTCCGGGTGTCAGCAAAGCCTGAGAGAATGAGTCGCGTGTCCCCTCTGCGATGATGTCGGCGGAATACTCTGCGCCTTCTGTGGCATTGGGGAGAACCTGAGTGATTATCCTTATGGGCTGGTAGACGGTGATGCTGAAAGTTAGTGTGTCTGACTTGGTGTCATTCGAGGCTGTGATGTCGAACGAGTATATTTTTGCGGACGGTGAATCGCTGCTTATTGCGTCCGTGCTGACGATGCCTGATATTACCCCGTCAGCAGAAGAAAGAGCCAGACCCGGCGGGAGGTCTCCGCTTGTTACTGCCCATGATGACGGCCTGCCTGAAGCGGTGAAAGTGTGAGTATACATTTCCCCTGACGGAACTATGTCGGGTGATTCGGGTGTGATTTCTACGGCTGGGTCTTCGGGAGCTACAACGATGGTGAAAGTTTTCTCATCCATGAAGTATTCATTAGCGCAGACGGCGTTGAACGTGTACTCTCCTTCTTTGTCCGGGACTCCGCTTAACCTGCATATGTTGAGATTGTCGGCGTTGGAATGTTTCAGCCAGCCCGGTACTCTGATGCCCGGCGAAAACTCCCAGATTGCCGCGTTAGTTCCCGAAGCAGAAATCACAGCGTCATACGAGACTCCCGCCTTTGCTTTAGGGAGGGACTCTGTGATTATTGTGATTGGCTCGTAAACGTCAACCGCAAGAATCTTGTCGCCTGAGTCGCCTGAAGTGTTGTAGGCCGCGACCGTGAACACGTAAACGTCCGGGCTTGGCGAATTGTGGCTGACGGCATCAAGTGAGACAGTCCCGGAAATCACGCCGGAGGAGTCGAGTGAGAGTCCTCCCGGAAGATCGCCGCTAATTATGCGCCACAATGACGGGTTGCCTTCCGCGCTCAACGCCTGCGAGTAGTGCTGACCTGTTCCGGCCGGGGGGAGTGAGCTTGTAGTTACTGTTACTGTGTCAGAGAAAGCTGCTCCCGTCCACAGAAATATCAGGACAAAGCATAGAACTGCCGCTGAGAATTTGCCCCTCATGAATATACATCCTTTCGTGAAATTTGCTGTTGTGTGAGATTTTGAGGATTATAGCATAACAAAACGCCCCCTCCAGTTTTGCACGGAAGAGGCGCGTTGTTCCCTGTGTGATTACCCTGCTGTACTCTCACGGTCTACGATTGCTGTTATCTCGTCGCTGTTGATGACTTCTTTCTCCTGCAAGACTCCGGCCACCTCATGAAGTATCTTCTCGTGTTCACGTAGGATAGCTTCAGCCTTTTCTTGTGCCTCAATGACGAGCCGCCGTATTTCCCCGTCAATAACATCCGCAGTGCCTTCACCGATTTTGCCCCTAAGAAAAACGCCCCTCCAGATTGACCAGGAAGAGGCGTTATTTCTGTGTGATTACCCTGCTGTACTCTCGCGGTCTACGATTGCTTTTATCTCATCGCTGTTGATGACTTCTTTCTCCTGCAAGACTCCGGCCACCTCATGAAGTATCTTCTCGTGTTCACGGAGGATAGCTTCAGCCTTCTCTTGTGCCTCAATGACGAGCCGCTTTATTTCCCCGTCAATAACATCCGCAGTGCCTTCACCTATGTCGTTGCGAACCTCAGAATTTCCCGACAGGTACATCATTGACGGCGACGCATAACGCACCGGGCCGAGCTTGCCGGACATGCCGAACTCGGTTACCATTCTTCTGGCAGTCTCAGTAGCCCGCTCAAGGTCATTTGACGCTCCTGTTGACGCTTCCCCGAAGATGAGAAGTTCCGCCGCCCTTCCGCCCAGCATCACAGCCATTCTCGTGCGCAATTCCGCCTCAGTAACAAGATACTTGTCCTCGCTGGGCATGTTGAGTGTGTAGCCTAACGCGCCCTTTGTCGTGGGAATAATGCTGACCTTGTGCACCGGATCAGAGCCGGGCAGGTAGCACGACACTAATGCATGGCCGGACTCATGGTAGGCTACCTTCTTGCGGACTTCGGGAGTGAGCGGTGTCTTGCGCTGGAGTCCCGCAACAACGCGCTCTATTGCGAGGTCAAAATCATTCATCGATACCTTGTCGGCCTTGCGTCTTGCGGCGAGGAGTGATGCTTCGTTGGCGATGTTGGCAAGGTCAGCCCCGGAAAATCCCGGCGTAACCTTGGCGATTGATTTCAGGTCTATTGCAGGGTCAAGAGGGAGCTTTTTCGTGTGAATCTTGAGTATCTCCTCACGCCCTTCCTCTGTCGGCAAAACAACCTGTATCTGCCTGTCGAAACGTCCCGGCCTCATCAATGCCTGGTCGAGTATCTCCGGCCTGTTTGTCGCGCCCATGATGACGACTCCGTTGTTCTGCTCGAAACCGTCCATCTCAGCAAGCAGCTGGTTGAGCGTGGCTTCCTGCTCTGAGTTGCTGTTGAAGTTGCGCATCCGGGACTGGCCGATTGCGTCTATTTCGTCGACAAAGATTATGCACGGAGCTTTCTTCTTGGCTTGGTCGAAGAGGTCTCTCACTCTTGCCGCGCCGACTCCAACAAACATTTCCACGAAACTTGAGCCTGTGATGAAGAAGAACGGCACTCCGGCTTCCCCCGCGCATGCCTTTGCGAGAAGTGTCTTGCCTGTACCGGGAGGGCCTACGAGGAGGACTCCCCTAGGCAGTTTTGCGCCGAACTTGTCGAAGCGTTTCGGGTCTTTCAGGAAGTCGATTATCTCACGCAGCTCTACTTCCGCCTCACCAGCACCGCCTATGTCGCTGAACTTAACGCCGCTCATCTCACCCTGTAACTCTTTGGCCTTGCTCCTCCCGAATGAGAATATCCCCCCGCCTATACCGCCGCCGTGCATGTTCCTGAAGATGAAGTACCAGATTATGATTAGCGGCAGCATCGGAAGAATTATCCCCATCAGCAGATCTATAATGCCGTCCCTGTGAGCTATTCCCCCGAACTTTATATCAGCACTGGCCAGCCTCTCAATCAGAAACGGATCGGTGAGCTTGACCGCGCTCTTTATGCTGTCCTGTGATTTAGCGCGCTTGCTGGTGAGAATTTTCCCGTCAACTACGGGGCGTTTGTCTGGGCTGATGTTCTCCTTGAGGGTGTATATTATGCGTGTGTCGGATATGTCTGCGTTCTCGATGTTCCCTGCGTTAAGGTCGGCAAGAAACTCGCTGTAAGGGACTTCTGTTTTCCCCTCCGTGTAAGGCTTGTAGATGTATTCCGAGAAAAGCCAAGCGACTATCAACGCAACGAGAAAATACCACGCTGAAAATTTCTGTCCTTTGTTCATGTGAAAAAGTCTCCTGTGAAATGGGATTAAAGCCTTGCGCTTCTCATTAATGCCCGGCCGCCCTCATTGCGTCTTGTCCTGTTTCTGAGGCGGTCAAATTCATCTGATATTTCATCCCTCTCTGACTGGTTCAGCGGCATAACGTCAAGAAAGCTGTTTACCTTCTCTTCCAGCTCGTCAATCTCCTTTGTGCCGGGGGGAACTGTCCTTCCTATGTTCTTGAGGCTGGCTACTGCTGTGTGCGCAATCAATACGGCCATGTCGTGAAGCTCCTTGCTGCTGTCGTCTGATGATGAGGCTGACTGCTTTTCGGGCTTAATCCTTGTGGCGAAACACAGAAATCCCACAGTAACAGAAAGCCACGCCGCACCCCAGTCAATTTTTGCCTCGCTGAACATGTAGCCCGCGAATATCGCAGTGATTATCCCCGCGCAGAAGAGTACCCAGCGCAATAACCTGTCCATAGTCATAGCACAATCTTCCTCAGCTCATCACATGCCGCGTCAAGATCATCATTCACGATGACGTAATCATACTCATCTTTGAGCGCAAGTTCCTTCATGGCGTTCGAGAGTCTGACACTGAGACTCCCGGCGGCTTCCGTCCCTCGTCCCCTGAGCCTGTGTTCCAGAACGTCAATACTCGGCGGCGCAACGAATATCATCACAGCACCGGGCATCTTCTCCTTCACCTGCAACGCTCCCTGTACATCAATCTCCAGCAGCACATCATGGCCGGACTCAAGCTCATTCATGACATCAGCCTTCAGTGTGCCGTAATAATCCTCGTGGACATGGGCATATTCCAGAAACAGACCCTGCGCTATGTCTTCCGTGAACTTTTCCCGCGATATGAACCTGTATTCGACTCCGTCAGTCTCACCTTCACGGGGTTTTCTCGTTGTGCAGGAGATAGAGTACCTGAGATTCGGCGCATCCTTCAGCGCATGTTCCCTGAGAGTGCCTTTTCCGACTCCGCTCGGCCCGGAAAGCACGTATAGTTTTCCCGTCTTCATTCTATGTTCTGTATTTGCTCCCTCATACGCTCGATACATGCTTTTGCTTCGACTACAAGCCAGCGAAATTCTGTGTCGTTGACCTTGCTGCCCATAGTGTTAATTTCCCGGTTCATCTCCTGAATGAGAAAATCCAGCTTCTTCCCGCATGAAGTCTCATCCATAACCCTGCGGAATTTCCCCGTATGAGCCTCAAGCCGGGCTACTTCCTCTGACACGTCCCACTTGTCTGACAGAATAGCAATCTCCTGTGCGATTCTTGCCTCGTCAACATCAAGTCCGCACTTCTCCATGACATTCTGTATCTTCGTCCTTAGTTCCTCAAAGGCTTCCGCGCTCGCAACTGCCCAGCGTTCTTTGAGACTGTCAGCTATACCTTCGAGTTCCGCCAAGTCGGTACTGACTTTCTCCTGTAGCTTTTCGCCTTCTGCCCTCTTCATCTCGTTCATCGCGTCAATTGCGCCGAGAGTGAGCTTGTCCCATATCTCCGGGTTGTCGCGGGCTTCCTGTTCTGCTACGTTGGCTGTAACGTCAAGTACTCCCGGTATCATCAGGAAACTTGTGATGTCCTTTGCTGCTTCAAGGCTGTTGCGTTTGGCTATAGTCCGTAACTGGTTGATGAACACTCTCAGGCTGTCGTTGTCCAGTGTGGGAATTTTTGCGCCGGGATTGAATGTGATTTCTGCTGACAGCTTCACTTTCCCCCGGACTATATTCTCACGCAGTATAGACAGTATCCTGTTCTCAAGCGGGAGAATTTCGCGGGGAAGTTTCACGCTGAAATCCTGATACTTATGGTTGACCGAGCTGACCTCAAACTTCACGCTGCCCCAAGGGAACGAATGCGACACGCTCCCGAAGCCTGTCATGCTGATAAACATTGCGGTTACTCTCCTGCTTCAAGCTCCCTGAATGATTCCGTGAGAGCGTCCATTATGATTTTGCGGCCCTGTTTGCTGTCGTACACCTCATCACTGAAGCGCAGGGGCTTGCCGAATGTTACGCGGAGCTTTGTGGGCTTGACGAAAGCAGAACCGGGAGGCATTGCACGGAATGACCCGTGAATGAACACAGGCAGGATAGGGGCGTGTTCGTGTGCGGCAATGAGCGCGACTCCTGCTTCGAGCGGCTGTAATTTCCCGTCAAGAGTCCTTCCTCCTTCCGGGAATATCAGCACATCGCTTCCTTCCTGGTAGAGCTTCATGAATCCCTTGAGAGCTCCGGCGGCTGACGCATTGCTTGAGCGTGATACCGGGACTGCTCCCAATGCCTTTATGCACGTTCCGAGAAACCAGCCCGTGAAAAGTTCCTCTTTCGCCAGATAACGCAGCATACGAGGGAAAAAACAGCCTACTATGAGCGGGTCTAAGTTGCTGGCGTGGTTGCAGGCTACTATGAATTTCTCGCTGGGACTGAGCTTCTCAAGCCAGCGGGATGAACAGCGGTTGTATATCATCAGCAGAATCCTGAAGAAATTTTTGACGATAAAATAGAACACTTTACTTTGCTTCATTGGGGATTACTTCTTTCACTTTGTCGAGTATGTAGTGTACTGCTTCCTGCTCTGTCATGTCTGACGTGTCTACGTATATTGCTCCGTCAGGCATTGTGAGGGGGGAAATTTCGCGGCTTGAGTCGTTCTTGTCGCGCTCTATGATTGACCGTAATATCTCGTCATAATCGGCGGGCTTGCCGTTGCTGACACGTTCGGAGTAGCGGCGTTTTGCGCGGGCTTCAGGGGATGCTGTGAGGAAGAACTTTGCCTTTGCTCCGGGAAAAACCACGCTGCCGACATCGCGTCCTTCCGCCACTATTGAGCCGTGAAGCTCCTGCTCTTTCTGGAGGGACAGCAGAGCCTTCCTCACTGACGGAACAGCGGAGTACATTGACGCTAATTCGTCCACCATAGGAGTCCTGATTTCACCCGTAACATCAAAGCCGTTGACCAATACAGATTTCCCGTTCAGCTCAATTCTCACCTTGCTTAGAGCCTCGCGCATTATGTAGTCATCATTCGGCCTGACTTCAGACTCGTACAGTATCAGCGCAATAGCCCGGTAAATCGCTCCCGTGTCAAGGTAATTTATCCCCAAGGCGCGCGCAACATCCTTCGCCACAGTGCTTTTTCCCGCACCCGCAGGACCGTCTATCGTGATTACGTATGACATTCTTCCTTACAGCCCGGCCATGTCGCCCATATCACCGGCAACACTCCCGGCAAAGTCGATCATCTCCGACAAAAGGCTGTCGAAGTTCGTTATTCCGAGTCTCTCTACAGGCTCAGGGAACATATACGCCTGCAATCCGTCAGCACCCAGTCCGATACCCAGCATAAGACATATCGAGTTGGCTGTTGTTACCACGTCAAGCAGGGGCTGGTACTGAATCTTGTCGGCGGGAAGCTCGTTAGGCTTGTGGTGGTAGGCAATCGGTATCTTGTAGGAGTCAGGCATAGCCCATTTCTCTACAAGAAGCTCACCTATTGCGGCGTGGTCGAAGCCGAGAACCTGAGTCTCAGCGTCCGTGAAGGGTATGTGCTTCTCCTCGACCATCTTGACGATTATACCGTAGCCGAACCTCACGTAGTCATTCAGGATAACCTTCCCGATGTCGTGAAGCAGTCCTCCTACGTAAGCGTCCTCAGTGCTGACATTGCCTGTGATACCCGCAAGGTGCCGTGATGTGTACGCTACCATGAGGGAATGCCGCCACAATTCGCCGCGGTCAAGGGCATAACCCGTTAATCCCTTGTCCATCGCTGAATACACCGTTGCGGCAAGTATGATGTTGCTGACTGACTTATAGCCCAGAAGCGCAATTGCCTCCGCTATGTTCGAGATGCTCCGGGTTGCACCGTATGCCGCTGAGTTTGCGAGCTTCAGTATACGCAGAACAAGACCTTCATCGCGTGAGAGACTCTGAGCAACGTCCGCTGCATTGCTTTCGGGGTCATTCAGTTTTCTCATCGTCTCAAGCACAAATTGGGGAAATGATTTTATGTTCTCCATATTGCTTAGTATTCGTGTCTTGATTAGTTCTCTGGATTTCTCATCAATTTCACTCACGGACTTAACCCCCTTTTTCCGTAAAAATCAAACTATGCCGCCTTCAAATATTCTAGTGTACAGTTCAGAAAATGACAAACTCACATATTCACCGCCCTTCAGCGTTTCAAGCCGCATTTTTCCGATGCTCCTCCGTATGAGCCTCTCTACCTTGAAGCCAGCTCTTTGTGCCATCAGCCTTATCTCCCGCTTCAGACCCTCGCCTATCACTATGCTTAACCACTGCCCCGCCGGACTCATGTCCATAACCCTAATGCTTATAGGCTTAACGTTACGTCCTTCTGCTATCTCGAATCCCTTTCTCCATCTGTCTATCTGCTTTGTGTTGATGGGGATGTTCAGCAGCACTTCGTATTCTTTGCGGACTTCTTTTGACGGGTGGAGTATGCTCTGCGTAAATTGTCCGTCATTCGTGAGTATGAGCAAGCCTTCCGACTCACGGTCAAGCCTTCCGACAGGGTAGAGCCTCCCTTCATGGCCGTGAATCAGGTCAACAACAACAGGGTCGTACTTGTCGCTTGCGGCGCAGACGTAACCGGCGGGCTTGTTGATGACGTAATAGACATGCGGCGAAAACTTGAGGGTCTTGCGGTCAAGGGTAACGGTGTCATTCTCTGTGTCAACGTCATAGAAGGGAGCGAGGACTATCTTGCCGTTCACCTGGACACGTCCGCTCAGGATTATAGACTCAGATTTCCGCCTCGATGCCGCACCGCATGATGACAGGTAAGCGTTAAGCCTCATCGTGATTCCTCCTCAAAGTCTGTCCTGCCCAAGTGAACAATATCCGCGACAACTCATCAAATCCGGCAGCCTCCGGGGATAATATTCTCCTTTCCTCAGCTGAGACATGGCCGAAAAGCCCGGAATGACTCCTGATATATTGCCCGGTCATCAAGAAGTATTCCGTCTGAATCACGAACACCGCAGACTTGTACAAACCCGTGAGAATACCGCCGTCCCTCTCGTGAAGAAAGTTGTGGACGCAGGCATGATAGATGTTGCACGCTCCGATCTTCACGGCTCTCTTCACAGCAGCACGGTCAACAAGCGCGAGTATCTCATCGAGGCTTCCTGTTATGGGTACGGTGTCATAACAGAACTGTAGAAGGTCAGATGTCTCCCAGTTCAGAAGCTCATCACGGCCTGAGACGAAACCGCAGACTTTCTCCCGTTCAGGAAGGCCGTCCAGCATCTCATGGTATGATTTCAGGTCGCCAAAGCTGAGAGTGTCGAGGATTACGACAACGTCAATATCGCTGGTCTCTTTCGCCTCGCCACGCGCGTAACTACCCTGAAGCCCCGAGAACCACACACGTCCGTGAAATCTCTCCTCAAGCCGCCCCGAAAATATCTCAAGCCACGAGTGAATATCAATCATGCTCTCTTGGGGTTGGGCAGGAGACCCATTGCCGGGTAAATCTGGCTCATAGTCTCACGCGCAACCTTCCCGGCTTTCTCTGCGCCGTCAGCAAGAATCTCATCCAGCAATGACTTCTTCCCCTCATATTTCGCACGGCGTTCACGTACTGGAGTCATCATCTCCTGAATGTGTGCGTTGAGCTTCTTCTTGCAGTCAATACAGCCAATTCCGGCAGACTTGCAGCCCGTGCAGATTTCGGCCTTCTCGCCTTCGTCAGGGTTGAAGACTTTGTGCAGATCCCAGACAGGGCACTTCTCCGGGTCGCCGGGATCAGTGCGTCTCATTCTTGCGGGGTCGGTCATCATGGTACGGAGCTTCTGCCACATTGAGTCTTCGCTCTCTGAGATTTCGAGGGCGTTACCGTAGGACTTGCTCATCTTGCGGCCGTCTGTGCCGGGTACTTTGGGAGTCGCCGTGAACAATGGCTGAGGCTCAACGAGTAATCCCTCACCGAAGAAATTGTTGAAGCGTCTCACTAATTCGCGGGAAATCTCAAGGTGTGCGCTCTGGTCTTCACCAACCGGGACTAGCTCGGCCTTGTACAGCAATATATCCGCCGCCATCAATACAGGGTAGCCGAGGAAGCCGTATGTCCCCAAGTCCTTGTTCTGTATGTTCTGGAGCTGCTCCTTGTACGTGGGATTCCTGTACAGCCAGCCCAGCGGCGTAATCATACCGAGTGCGAGGGCTAGCTCGGCGTGCTGCGGTACGTGGGACTGTATGAACAGGGGAGACTTCTCCGGGTCAAGTCCGACAGATAGCCAGTCCAGCAGTGCCGTGTAGCAATACTCGCCTGTGTTGGCGGAGTCCTCGTAGTTTGACGTGAGCGCGTGCCAGTCGGCTATTGCGTAGAAGCACTCGTAGCTGTCATCGTTCTGTAGCTTCACGAAATTGCTCAAAGCTCCGGCCATGTGTCCGAGATGAAGAGGGCCGGTCGGTCTCATTGCGCTTAGTACACGTTTCTTCATGTGTGTGATACTCCTGTGATTATATTCTGATGAGCGGAGGAAGTGCTTTAACGTCAAGAATTACCGTCTCAATTCCGCACCCTTCAAGTTTATGCGCAAGCTGTGATATTGATACCCGCTCCATTTCTCCGTGTTCGCACAAGGCTATTGACAGTCCTTCGTTCACAGCGTCAGAAATCTCGTGATACTTCATGTCCGCCGTAATGTAGATATCAGCTCCCGCCGCTTTTGCTGACCGCCAGAACTCCGCGCCAGAACCCCCGCAGAGTGCCGCGCGTGATACGGGCTTGCTGCTTTTCGTGTAGATGCCTATGTGCGACAGTCCCCACGAGGATTTTACGTGTTCGGCAAAATTCTTCAGCTTCATACGCGGTGAGACCACCCCCCACACACCGAAAGTGCCGAGACTCTCAGGGTGCTTCAGTCCGATCAACGCCGCAAGAATGTCATTCACTCCTCCTGCTGCCTTGTCCCAGTTTGTGTGTGTAGCTATGATGTTGATGTTGCGCCTTACCGCCTCGAATATAGTCCTGCCCTGCTCGGTGTCTGCTGTGATGTTTCTGGCGGGACGAAATATCAGCGGGTGGTGGGCTACTATGACGTTGCAGCCTAACTCTTCAGCCTCTATCACTGCCTCGCTTACAGCGTCAAGACACACACCGATGCGCTTTATCTCGTCATCCTGATTGCCGACAAGAAGCCCGGAATTGTCCCACTCCTCAGCAAGCGAGAAAGGCGCGAACGTATCAATATGCCGCAAAAGTCCGCTAATCTTCATGGCCGTTTGCTGTCCTGCGTTCAGGGAAATATTCTGAGACCTGGCCGAGAAAGTCATCAACCATTGAAGGCGTGTGAATAAATGCCGGGTCAGAAAGCTCAAGCTCCAGGAAGTTAATATCACCCTTAAGCTCAGACTTCACGAAATCAAGGAACGGCATGTAAGCGTCATAAAGCCCCCGCCAGTATGACTCGCCCGCGTCAATTTCGTCCTGCCTTCCCCTGTCATGAATGCGCCTCATAATCTCGCCGAACTCACAGCGTACAATCACGAAGAGCCTCGGTGCCTTAACGTAGCGCAGGAGTGAGTCATAAAGCGTGAGGTAACAACCCAGCTGGCTGTCCCGGAAAAATCTGTCCTTGTAGTAGAGCATGGCATAAACTTTGTCGCCGAATATGCTCCTGTCGAGAATGTAATTGTCCCCCTCGCTGGCGCATAAGTACTGAGCGAAACGGGTAACAAGAAAATTCAGCTGCATGGGGAAAGCCCATTTCTGATGGTCATAGTGAAAGCGGCCGAGAAGGTCTAAGGGGTCGCGGAACTCTTCGGGCATTATGTCAAAGCCAAGACGCTCCGAAAGAAGGCTGACGATTGTGGATTTGCCGCTGGCGGTCATGCCTTCAACGATGATTTGTATTTGTCCCAAGAAATTACAGCTCCTTGATGAAAATATAATGAGTGAGAATTACAGCGATTATACCAGATTGGGCGGCGGCGTGTTAAAATTGGTGCGGGTACTTGTGCGTTAAAGCTGTGATATAATGCGTCAAATTCCAGCAATAATTCAGTAGAAAGGACGTAGACAAAGTGATTTTCGGCGGCTATAATCGAACCACGAACCATGCCATTACTATGCCCTGATTGATACTGAAACACTGAATATTGAGACCAACGTCCTCATGCTTGGGAGAAATTCCGGGTATGAGGGCGATTTTTTGTGTCGGAAGGAGACATGCAGAATGGTCAAAAAGGTAATGGCAGTTGCGGTGATGCTGGTGATGGTGCTGGCATCTGGTGCGTGGGCGGATATGCAGCTTACTACTGTTCACCGCTCAATTGTTGATTGGGTTGACGGGAAGCCGGACTACTCGACTGCGAGGTTTCTGGGTTTCTGGCTCGGACTGGAGGACTATTCGGTTCAGGCAACGCAGGAAGATGTGAATCTCACAGGAAGCATGATGTTCTCAGGCGGGGATTATTCCTTCTGGGACAGCAAGAACGGGATGCATCATATTTCGGGAGCCTCGCATTCTTTCGGGCTGGCAAGCGCAATGAGCGTAGGAGATGGGCTTGTGTACATGCCTATGACAGCGAGCGGTGATTATGCTATTTTCTGCCTTGAGGCTGACGAGGGGATGAACGGTGTCAATGTAAGCTGGAACTTCCCGGACAAGCCGGAATACAGCGGGCAAAGTACAACTCCAGCCTACAGTACGACTCAGGAGCAGTTAGCGGCTTATGTCCCTTACGTGGAGTATATCAGCTCAGGCTCGCAGGTAACGGGGCTTCGCTTGCGCATGGTCAGTCCCGACAGCACATCGGAGGCCGTAACTCTGGATTTCGAGTCGGGCTTCAGGGTATTTGATGTGTGGAATGGTAGCGGAGGTGTTCTGCACTCTAACTCGTGGACAACTGTCGAGGCTGGTAATCCTGCTCAAACCGAAGTAACATTCGACAGCCCGATCAATGAGTCCGATATATCAGTGATGCGTATCGGCTTTAAGTACTGGGAAAACGGTTTGCAGCGCATATATCAGTGGTACTTCTGCAAGCCTTCAGAGCCGGAGCCGTGGCTGTTCGAGAATCACGGGTTTCATGCCTCGCTGGTGAACGGTAAATCTGATTACAGCGATGTGAAATTCAACTGTATATTTTTCGATGTCCAAGCCAACAGGGGCATAATAGCTGAGGCCAAGCATTTCACAGCAGACGCAAGCATGACAATACCGGGCGGAGGCTACAGTCTTGGCGATGACAACACAGATGAGGAACTCGGCGTAACGATCCCGGCCGGCACTGACAAGACATTCAAGCTGAGAATGGGCAGGAGTATGGCTCCCGGAGATTCATATGTGGAATATCAGCCCATTGACGACAACGGTGTAAATCTCCATTTCAGAGGAGGAGCGGAAAAACTTGTTGGCAGGACGCTGACATGGACATTCCCGGAGGAACTTGGCCTCAGCGGGAGCGCAAAAGTCAGCAGCTTCAAGTCTGTAGTACAGCAACTCGCCGGGGAAGTCCCATATGTCGAGCTTGTCAGTTCTGATGGGAAACTTACGGCTGTGAATTTCAGAATGGTTGCTTCGTCTGACACATCAACGGCTCTGAATCTCCCATACAGGACAAACTTCCGGCTTCGCTTTGACCGCATCACATCTGATGAAGTTGAAGGCAAAAAATACTATTCAAACTGGATGTACAACACATCATCGGGGACATGGACGCTGGACAAACCGCAGGACTTAAGCAATATGGAGAGCATTACGGTTCGCTTCTGGAGCTGGGAAGACCCGGGCAACCGCGTACTGTACCAGTGGGAATTTTACCCTGCCGAAGCTCCCGCGCCCCTCACCATCACAACGGCGACTCTTCCCAACGGCACAGTGAACACGCCATACACCGCTACCCTCTCCGCAAATGTTTCTGGTGTAGAATGGCATGTATCATCAGGAACTCTCCCCGCAGGACTCACGCTCAACTCATCAACAGGGACAATCTCAGGCACTCCAATAACCGCAGGCACATCAACATTCACGGTTACCGCCGAGATGCCCGGCTACACTGGCGCGGAAAAACAGTTCACCATAACCATAAGCGCGACTCCCCCGTCAACAATCGCAATAACGACAACGAGCCTGCCTTCAGGGACAGTGAACGAGCCGTACTCAGCCAGCCTTGAAGCCAGCGTTTCGGGCGCAACATGGTCGTTGGTTTCGGGGACACTTCCGGCAGGGCTGAACCTCAGCAGTTTGGGGACTATTTCGGGGACTCCGACAACAGCAGGGGAGTCGTCCTTCAAGGTCAGGGCAGCACTCGGTACAGCAACGGCAGAAAAAGACCTCACAATCACTGTCAATGAGCCTGAACCGACAACAACGCTAGCGATTACGACAACAAGCCTTCCCGAAGGCACGTATGGCCAGCAATACAGCGCAAAACTTGAGGCTAATATTTTGGGTGCGACATGGTCAATATCATCTGGCAGTCTTCCCGATGGCCTCACAATCGATACTTCAACGGGCGAAATTTCGGGCATTCCAATTAATCCAACGGGTGAAACTCAGATCGCACCGCGCGATATACTGGAGTCTGGAATTTCATCATTCACAGTGAGGGCGGTATATGCTTCACAGAGCGCAACAAAGGAACTCTCAATCGACATTAAAGATGCTGAGGGTGCAGGCGGACACAGCGGCGGAGGCTGTTCGTCATTCCCGGCAATATTCGGTGCGGCACTTCTCGCATTAATCCTCAAGAGACGTTAGCCACAAAAAAAACCGGGACTCCCGCAAAGGAATCCCGGCTATATTTCTCCGCTGTCTATTTCTTGTCGAGCTTCATGCAGTACCCCGTAACCGTCAGCACATATTCATCCGCGTCCCTCTCGGAGATATTTTTCCCGGCCTGTGAGATTCTTGCGGGAGAACATGAGCCGTCTGCGTAGAAATATATTATCTCAGGCTCAAATCTCCATCCGTCATCGTCCGGGAGGTTATTCATCGTGATGTTCTGCCATTCGAGGATTACAGGCTTCATCTTGTTCGTGCCAAGAAAAACGCTGAGGCTGTCTTCTGGCTCTTCTTTGGGCTTGAGGGCTTCTGCTGTGATTACTCCTCTTCTGGCCGCGAGGTTTTCCGGCTTCACCGACAATCTTACGGGCGTTCCTGAGAGCGCAAGGTCTGAGGCTTCCTCTATTGCCCGCTGTAATATCGCTGATGACGGCTCAAAGTAGAAAGAAATTCGCGGGAGCATCACTGACGCTAATACCCCCACGATGGACAGCACTATTAGTATTTCTACGAGGGTGAAGCCTTTAGTCCTCGTTCGTGATGTCGGCATTGACACCGTCTCCGCCCTCTTCACCGTCCGGGCCGTAGCTCATGATGGTGATGTGTCCGCCCTGATTCCTGTAGACGTAGGGATTTCCCCAAGGGTCATCGGGAAGTTTCTTGAGGTAGCCGCCTTCCGCGTAACGTTTCGGGACTGGGGTAGTTGTCGGAGCTGTTACGAGTGCTTCAAGCCCCTGCTGTGTTGACGGGTAGAAGCCGTTGTGCATCCTGTACATTTCGAGAGCGTCCTCAAGTGAGCGTATCTGTGTCGCGGCTGTAGTGCGCTGTGCTTCTGCTACCTGCGGGCCGATTCTGGGTACGACCAATGCCGCCAGCAGTCCCAGTATCACAACGACCACCATAATCTCAATCAGCGTGAATCCTGAACGGCGCACTAACTTTGCTTTTCTCTTCATGAATATCATCCTCCTGCGATTAATTTACTTCACTATTCCGGCAAGGTCAAATACTGGTGTCAATATTGCCAGAACGATAAAGCCTACACTGAATCCCAATGACAGCACCATTATCGGTTCCATCAGCGTTGAGAGTCTCTCCATTCTGGTCTGTGCTATTTCGCGTGACTGGTCGGATACGTTCGTGAGTGCTTCGGCAAGCTCTCCGCCCATTTCACCGACTCTCACAACTGCTACAGTCTCTTCCGGCATACCGATACGTTCAAGAGCGCGGTCGAACCTGTGCCCGGCCTTCACCATTTCCGCCGCGTCAAGCCACCTCTGGCTCTTCACGTCCATCGATGAGGCCATCCTCAACGCCTGCACTAACGGTATTCCTGACTTCAGGAGCGTGCTTATGTGGGACATCACGAGGGCTAGGTTGAGCTGGTCGGTTATCCCCCGCATGAAAGGCAGAGTGATTTTGCGCCCGGTTCGCTTCATCCACAGCCACACTAACAGCAGTCCCAGTAACAGCCACAATCCGTAATTGCTGAGGAAGTCCGACATTCCGATTAGTATTCTTGTGGGTAACGGTAACTGCTGGTGCATGTCCTCGAATAGCTCAGAGATTTTCGGCACAACGTAAGTCAGCATGAATGAGACTACACCGACTCCTACAACGGCCATCACGATTGGGTAGGTCATTGCGCCGCGGATTTTGCGCTTCAGGTCATCTTCGAGCTTGAACTCTTCAGCCGCCTCAAGCAGTACTGACACCAGAGTCCCAGACTGCTCGCCAGACTCGGCAACCCTCCAGAGGCTTTCACGGAACGCCCCCGATTCGGCCAATGCTGTGTGGAACTTGCGCCCTCCTTCAACCTCAGCTAGCAGCTTCTCCATGACGGGCTTCATGTTGCGGTCTCGTGCCTGTCTGGACATTATGCGGAGACAGTCAGCGAGGGGCAGTCCTGATTTCAGGTAGGAGGCTAGTGAACGGCAGAAGAATATGTGCTGGTCTAACGGTAAGAGCTTGATTTTCGCGGATTTGCCTGCTTTCTTGTCCTCGGCGATTTTCACGTCAACAACTACAATTCCGCGCTCGGTCAGACGGTCAACGGCCTGCATTGATGACACGGCTTCGATTGTGCCTTTGGTGGACTTGCCTTTTGCATCATAGCCTGAGTAGCTGAAATACGGCATTATTGGGTCTCCTGTGTGTATACAGTCTTTATCTCAAGCCCGGATATTCTCCAGTCGTTATTGCTGGTGTCATTTCTGCGGACTGAACAGTGAAGCAGCTCTATTGACGTAAGAAGCTGGGGGCTGGCTTTCCTCTTGTACATCACATAAAGGTAGCACTGAATATCAGCCGCGCATGATGAGCTGAACCTGAAAATGTATCCGCCCGGTATATGGTGAACAAAGTCAAACTGCGTAAGATGAACCTGGTAGATTTCCGCGACATCCTTGACACTGCTGACGTGTTTCGAGAAGGGAAACTTCATGCTGACTTTCTCCGCGAAGAAACGCCCCAAGTCCCGGACGCTGAAATTCTTTTCCTCAATGCACATAAGGTAGCTGTTTATGAGTTCCGTTATGCTCTGTTTCGCTACAAATTCCTCAAGGGTTTTCTCATCAATCATCGTAATAATATCCCGCCTCCCTTTGTGGATTAGTCCTCTCCTGCTACCCTCGTCAATTCATCCGGCGAAGTCAGCCCGGACTGCACCGCCGACATCCCTATTTCCCACAAGGTCTTGAAGCCCGACTCCCGCGCAATGTCCCTCAGCTTTGAGGCCGCCGCCCCTGACACAAAAGCCTCCTGTATTGCCTCGTTTATGACGAACTGCTCATAGAGTCCCACACGACCGCGATATCCTGTGTTGTGGCAATGTGTACAACCGACAGGCTCAAACGCCCGCGTCAATCCCTGCTTCGCCATCATGGCCGGGGGGGTAATCTCACGCCTGCAATGAGGGCATAATCTCCGGGCGAGTCTCTGCGCTACAGTACCAATCATGCACGATGCGGCAAGGTACGGTTCAATCCCCATGTCAACAAGCCTGATTATCGCGCTGATACTGTCGTTAGTGTGAAGGGTAGACAGCACAAGATGCCCCGTCAATGATGCCTGCACTCCAATGTGGGCGGTCTCAAAGTCTCTCATCTCACCTATCATCACTATATCGGGGTCCTGTCGCAGAATTGAACGCAGAGCTGAGGCAAAGGTTACTCCGGCTTTCTCGTTCACCTGTATCTGTGAGACACCGGGCAATGCGTATTCTACCGGGTCTTCTACCGTGATTATGTTCACTTGGGGGCTGGCCAGTGCCTGAAGGATTGCGTAGAGGCTCGTGGACTTCCCTGAACCTGTCGGCCCGGTGAAGAGTATCATTCCGTGAGGGTGGTGTATCAGCTCGTTCATGATACTGCGCTCGCGTTCCTCCATGCCCAAATCTGAGAGCGTCAGCAAGCCGTGTCCCTTGTCGAGAAGCCTCATCGCTATTCGTTCACCGTACTGTGTCGGCACTAGTCCCACGCGGACATCAACCGCCCTGTCGCCTACTGTGATACCTATTCTGCCGTCCTGGGGGGACATGTGTTCGGCTATGTCCATGCGGCTCATGACCTTTATTCGGCTGGTTAATGGGGCTTGGTTCGACCGGGGCAATCTCAGCCTGTCCTGCAATACTCCGTCTATCCTGAAGCGGATTAATACCTCGTCCTCGTATGGCTCTACGTGAATATCCGTCGCACGCTGTCTCAATGCGTCAACAAAAAGGCCGTTCACCAATCGTATAACAGGAACGTCAACAGAGTCGCTCAAGACATCCTCGCGTGTGAGGTCGTCAATGTCGTCAATGCCCTCGATATTCTTGGCGGCTTCGTCTGCGGCTACACTGCGTAGGTCATAGAGTGTCCGCAACAGCTCGCTGATTTCCTTTTCGTCCCTCATCTCAAGGTCTACAGGATAACCTAACGCTACCCCCAGCATCTGCGCTTTCGGCCATGCGTCAAAGTTCACCGCTCCGATAATCAGAACTCCGTCATCAACCCTGAGAGGGACTATCCTAGCCTGCCTCAGTACATCAAGACCCATGCCATCAGGAAGAAGCCCGGATACCTCTTTGGCTTCGGGCAACGGCGGGAGTGTTGGCGACTGTGGGAGTTCGGCCATGTCAGCGGGTTTCTCCAGAATTGCGGGCATGTTCTACTTCCTCCGCAAACTCTTCTGGTAAAGCTCACGGAAGCGTATATCTATGTCGGCTTCTACCGGGCTTACGTCAACACTCAGCAGCTCACGCCTCGCATTTTGCGGCATAAGTCCGGCAAAACCCATGTCCCCGGAGGCTATGTTTCTTGACGCAAATCCTGACGCTGAAATCGTAGCACGCCTCATCTCGGTTGGGTCTTCGATTATCTGCGGAGTGAGGAATATCACAAAGTCTATCTTCTCTTTTTCCTTCGATATACTCTTGAACAGTCCCCCGATTAACGGTATATACGCTAGGCCGGGTACTTTCTTCGTCAGTGAACGCTCCGTTTCCTTTATCATTCCTCCGAGTATTATCGTCTCTCCGTCTCCTACTACTACCGACGTGTTCACTTCACGCTTCGATGTCCTAGGCGTTGGGTCTCCGGGTGCTGTCAACACGTCTTCTGTAGTCTGCTTGATGTCCATCGCTACGAGATTTCCGCTCCTGATGTGGGGGGTTACTGTTAGGGTTAATCCTGTGTCCTTGTAGTCAAAGTTGCTCTGTATTGCTGACGGGTTGCTTAGGTCGGAAGTTGCCCCCTTCATCACCGGGATTACCTGCCCTACCTGGAATGAACTCTCTTTGTTGTCCGTACACATTAGTCTTGGCACTGAGAGTACGTTCACCGCGTTGTACTTCTTCAGCATGTTGATTGTAGCGTACATTAATGCCATAGGGTTATAGTTCGTTACGCTGTAGGTTGAACCGCCGCGTTCAAGGAGTTCCTCGCGCTTGGAGAGGTCGTTGAACCACTGCATGAATGTTGACGGCACAGAGCTTTCACCAAGAGACATGTTGCCGCCTATCAGCAGGTCATCAAACATCATTCCTCCCACCATGTTCCAGTCTATTCCCTGATTTTCGAGGTTGGTTACGTTGATTTCTGCGATGAAGCCGCGTAACAATATCTGCTTGGGCTGTATGTCTATAGCGTCAAGGATGGGTACTAGGCTGTCGAACTGTCTTTGTGTGGCCGCGAATATCAGGCTGTTTGTCGCTACGTCCGGGACTACTGTCGCAGGGAATTTCGCCGCGTCTGCTCCGAGCATTGTTGCTGTGGAGGCTAATACTTTGGCGACCTGCTCACTTGCTGCTGTAGCGTCAATGTTCCTCAGCCTGTAGATGTGGAAGTCGCCTATCTTGCTGTCCACGTCCAAATCACGCACTATCTTGGCTGCCCTGTCTACTGCCGCTGTAGAGCCTATAACGATAACCTTCTTGCTTGGGGCATCGGCTATTGCGCTCAATCCCTGAAGAGGCCCATTCGCCCCGGCTATGGCGTTGAGCTGTGCGGCTACTGTGGCTGGGTCTCCGTAACGAAGCTCAAACGTGCGGGTAATACGTGCGCTGTTGGGGGTGTCAAGCCGGCGGATTAACTCCATTCCTTTGCGGACATCGGTAGCCCGTCCTTGTAGCAATATATCACGACCGTTGCCTACCGGGATTGCGATTAATGCCGGGCCGAACGTCTGCTGTAACGCCGGGACTACACTCTCAAGAGTAACATAATCTATCGGCACTATGTAGGTTACTGTCTCCTCGCCGAAATCAGGCCCGGAACGCCCCCGGTATACATTGGGAGATGGACTGTTTCCGCCCTGACGAACGATTGAGTAGCTTCCCATGTTCTGAAGCGAGAAGTTGTACATCTGGAGCGTTGACAGCATTATTTCACGGCTCTCACGCACTGTTACAGGATGAGGGGATATTATCGTTATCTTGCTCGATATATTCGGCGGGACTATAAAGTTCTCCTGCAATACTTCTGACATGAAGCGCATAAATCTCACTAAGTCCATATCCTTGAAGTTGAACTGCACAAGTCCTGAACGCCTCATCTCTTTGGCCGCCTCAATCAGGTTCTGCTCCTCCTCGGCGCTCATGGCCGTACCTGCTCCTGTCTGTGCCTGCTGTGTGGACTGTGGCGGTGTTCGTCTCACTGCTCCATCAGAAGATGATGACAGTATCAGTATCAACACTAATATATATATAGTCTTCCTCAAGCTCAATATCTCTGCATCCCCTGTCGTATTATTGCGGTTATTGTAACATGTATCACTCGGTTACGTAGATTACTGTTGAACGGCCTGAAGCTGTCGTTACTGTTACCTTCCTGTACTTAAGCTCGTATTCGTCTATAGGGATTGAGCCGTCCTCAGTGTGCCATGAATAGCCCTTGTCGTCATCAGTTCCGCTTGAAGCCATGTCCGCATCTATCCTGAAGCGCAGCCATACCTCTTGTGCCGCTGAAGCAAGCTCTCTCTCCCCCTGTATTTCTCCCAGAAGACGGTACGACATCGCTATTAGACGGAAGCCTGCCGTTATTACCAGTCCGGCAACCGCTGTAGCAACAAGCACCTCCATCAGCGTGAAACCCTTGCGACCCCTCCGTCCCTTCGAGACACATCCCCTTGCGCAGAGGAGGCTAGTACGCAGAGAAGGCAAGTTCATCATCATCACTTCACCACGTAGCGCAGGGCTGTGTTCTGTCCGCCCCTCGTTACCTCTACGTCAAACCTCTCACTCGTCATCAATGAGCTTATCGAGTTCGCTATGTCCCCCATGTTCGTAAACGGTATGCCATTCACTGAACGGATAATATCTCCCCGCTGTACTCCCAATCGCTTTAGGAGACTGTCATTCTGTATCCACTGCACTTCAAGTCCCCCGGCTTTCTCGTTCGGACGCATTCGTATCCGCTTCAGCTCGTCAAACGGATTTTGCACGAGATTGCTCACCATCTCACTCGGCACTTGACCTTCCTGTTCGGGCCCGGCTGCTACTATGTTACCCGTCTGCTTGGGAGGCTCGGCGGGCTTTGAGGGAGCTGGACGAGCTTGTGTTTGCGCGGGGGGAGTGGGGGCTTTGGCTTCGGTCGTAGGGCCGTAGACTATGTACTTCTTCACGGGGGCTTCATTGCCGCGGCGGAAGTCAGCTTCTCCGTATGATACTGAGATCAGCTTGTAGCGGTCAAGTTCACGGCCTATAAGGACTAGCTTCATCTCGTTGTTCACGTCAAACCATGCGCCTATTCCGGGCAATGTCCCACGCAAGATTACTCCCGCAAGTTTCGTGTCCGGCTCTGGCGGAGGGGTCTCTACTTTGGGCTGCGGCGGCGGCGGAGGAGGGGTATCTGGCTTCTGGGGGGACACCTTGAACGGGTTGGACGACAGGAACGCGTCAAGGCTTCGGCGTTCACTTCCTGTATTCGTATCGTTGCGCGTGGCTGTTACCGCTGTGTTGCTCTGGCCGTCTGTACCAGCAAGAACACCAAGACCATATCCCAGCCCGGCATCCGTCAAAGTACCAAACGCAAACCCTAACACTGCCGGCAGTATCATTCCCCATATCACATTAAGCATCGTCATTCCCTCCTCAAGTACCACGTATCACCCTCCTGCACTAATGGCAGAAAGTTACGCAGAAGTCCCATGTTCGCACTGAACTCTTCAGGCACATCAAGACGCGCATTCGCCCGGCCTATCCTCATGCTTGACGGGTTAATAGTCAGGTAGCCGGAAAGCGAAAACTCCCCGTTACTGCGCAAGTCCTCAAGCATAATCTCACGTCCTGCCGTCAGCAGAAATCCTCCGTCACCAAAATACATTACCTGCCCTAAACGCACACTTGCACCCTTGAACGTTATATCACACACTGGGGCTATACTCAGCAGGCTTGACGCTATATCGGGCTTCACTGTTACCGAGCTTAACGAGATATTAGCCATCCCTGAAAGCGTCAGGTTGTTCACCGTAAATCCTCCGTCAGCACCTACTACATCAGAGTAGGACAGCCTCATTCCCATTCTCTGAAGACGATTGTGCGCAATGGACACCGCAAATTTCCCGGCCTCGCGCCAAGGCATGAATATATACATGGCAACGATAAATCCGATGATGAATAATGTTATACTGATTGTGCGGGTGATTATTCTCTTCATGATATTGGCCCTATTACTGCTGACACTGTAAGCAATCTCTCACGCCCGGATGGTAACGCTCTCAGTTCCGCCGCTATAAACTTTACCCCCCGTGAGGCTAACTGTTTCTGCAACTCGGCTAATTCCTCCGCGTATAACCTGTTTATCTCCACTGACTGATTGCGGCCGTCCGGCGTTATTCGGTTCACCCGGCTACCCAGCTGCATATTCTCCGAGACCTGCGCGAATACTGCTGCCACATCGACATTCTGAGGCTGACTGCTGGCTGATGGGGATAACGTCTTGTACTCGTCAGCAAGAAGAAGCAATGTACCCAGCCTTCCCTGCTGTGATGTCAGGGCTGACCGGGCTTGCACGTTCCAGCCGTAAACAGTCCACACTAATACCCACACTATGAGCATAGCCAGGAATGCCGCGACAAATCTCACGCTCCCGGCAGTCTCGCCGCGCAATATGCTACGTATACTGTCCATATAATTACCACCTTACACGCAAATCAAACCTGTAGCCTATCCCGGAAACAAACTGCGTGTTGTCCACCTGCACTAGATTGGCCTTGTCCTCCCATGCCTTGCGGAAGTTCAACGCTGTAGTCATGTCAGGTGCTACCCCGGTGCAGTCTATCCCGTCCGCATTGTATCTCACTATGTCTATCGTTATGCCTGATACCGCGCTGAATACCTCGCCCAAGTCAGCAAGAACTTCATCAAGAGGATGTGCTTCATCGTTGCCCCCTGAGAGAGACGCTATCTTGTCGCGGGCTAATGTTACAGGGTTGGAGATACGGCCTGTACGGGTGGGGTCAAATGTCTCACGGTAGAATGCCTCAGTCCTTGCACGAAGCTCTGATGTTTGCGTTTGCGTGCTGATGTAGCTGAGTGCCTGCGCCCCAAGAATGATTACACCCACAGCCAGAAGCCAGCATGATATACGGGTCAGCACTCTAACCGTACGCTCCAAATCCCGCGCTCCCTCAAGCACTGTACGCGACAAGTTCACATCTGCAATCCACGGGCATATTCTCACGCTCTCACTGACTATCTGCCCTATGTCGCAGTCATCATCACAGATATTCAGGCTGAAATCACCGCCACGTTCAAGGCCGCGGGACTGGCAATATGTATCGTACCATGACAGTTCACGGCTCTGTGGGTCATCACCGTGGCCGGGTAAATACTTCTTCCAGCGGTACAGCACCGGCCTGTTTGACTGCCACAGGATAGAGCATATATTCTCCTCGTCCGCCCACATAGTAACGCCATTACCGCCAAATTCCTCAAGCTGTGAGACCAATGGCAAAGGTGAAGGCCAGATTTTAGCGTTCCTGCCTGCTGACGGTATATTGAGTTCACCGGGTGAGACGTACCACACTATTCCGCGAGAATTTCTGCCTTCCTTCGAGACTGTTACAGGGAATATGTCCAGCTCACCCCCGGCGGTGTAGGGCATTGCTTGCAGCTTGAGAGCGTCCGCAATCTTGCCCGCGTTCTGAAAGGGGAACGTGTATTCCTCAAGTGATAATGACTTCATCGGGGCTAATGTTACTGTAGTCTTTCCGCTGCCCTGAGTGATTATTCTGACACTGGGACGCTTCACCGTCTCATCTTCACCCGTATCATCATTATGCACCGTCTGTATAGTCTCGATAATCCTGCGAAATTCCGCCGTGCTGTAATCCTTATTGCCTCCCGAAAATATGTCTGTAAGGCTCATATTTCCTCCCATTTCACTATCTGCTTTGTATTCCTGTCGTATATTACCCGGAATGACACCGTATTATCGTCCTCAATGCTCATACCCTCAAGGCGTATGCTGAAGTAACGGCTCTTGAAGCCCGCTATGTTCATCACCTGATTGGACGTTCTCGCGCTCGCTCCGGGTATCTTGCGGAGGTCTCCCAAGCTGGCTATTGCGTTCTCCGTTCGGTATTCCGCTATGCTGGCCGCTAATCCCCCGGTGTCAAGGCCCGGTATCAGCTCCATGACGTGAACGGGCGCAACATTCAGGTTAATCTTGCCGTCAGTGTAGACCGTGCAGTAGTCAGCAAGACCCATCTCACCATCTGACCCGTAAAGTATATCCGCGTTCATGTCGGGGCTTAACACTAACATCTCCGAGATGTCATAAGGCTCACGGTTGATGAAGTTGTCGCGCTCATTGCTGGCCACACGCGGACGGTTATTCTTGTCGAGAAAGTCTAACGTTATCATCTCAAGCTCACGGTGCTTCAGCCTCGTCCACATTTCCCGCCATACTTCGGTAAGCTCGCGCCTCATAGTGTTACCGTCAGGCAGGAACAAGTTGCGCAGGGGTATCTTGTCGTCAAGCGGAGTAACCTGTATCATCCATATTCCCACGTCCGGGACGCTGAACACAAAAGGCTGATACCATCTCTGCGTGGGACTGTCGCAGTTTGTGTGAGAGCTTAATTCACCCGTCAATGATATTACTGATGACACTATGACATGCGCCAAGCTCCGGGCCGACAACCGACCGATTTCACCGCCGACCGTCCGCACCTGTCTCCGCACAAACCACGTGAAGGTTGTCGCGCAGGATATGAGCAGCACCCCCAGCATGAGGACGCTGACCAGAACGAAGCCCTTACGGTAATGTGATGACTGTCTGCGCATGGTTGTCGCCCCGTCCCAATCGTATGAATATTCCCGCCGGCAATGACCCGATGTACTCCTTCCTGTTATCGTCCTCGCGCTCATTTGTCGGTATCTCTACCCTGAACTCATCAACTCCCGGCAACACTAACTGCGCGTCCTCCGGGGATAATTTCTCGTGGTCTACTGTTGACGGGTCAGCGTTGGGCATAATCCAGCGGTAGAGACCGGGTATCAGGTCAGAGTGCAGCATACCGCCTTCTGTTACCTTGTAGACAACAGTCCCGGCTGTAAGGTTCTGCATGGCCGGGGAACTGCTCATCACCATTAGGACATCCTCAGCGTTACCGCCTAATGCTTCATGGTCGGCAACCGTCAAGACATTTGGGGATAACCTCATGGCCTGCGATATATCACGCGCGATGAAGTCCAGCGTCATAGACAGCGCGGAGAAGTCAGCGTACTCCTCTTGAGTGTCAACCACACGCCTCACAGTAACCACAACAGGCGCAAGAGCCAGACCCGCAAGAAGTCCCGTCAGCATTACAGCAACGAGTATCTCTATGAGTGTGAAGCCGTGTCTACCTGTCATCACTGCCCGGACCGTTCACCAGCAACAAGGCGTTAATCGTCCGCCCGGAACTGTCTTTTTGCGGCACTCGCTGAAGGTGATAATCACCCGGACGGAAGTATGACGCTATCTCACGCAATGCCGGCTCCACCTGGTAACGCTGTGCAAAGTTCAGCAGCCGGGAGATGTCCTCCGAATGAGGCTCACGGTGAAACTGTTCCCACAGTATGTTGAAGCCCTGTATCAGCGTTCCGGGATTGTTCGTCTGCTCGCCTAACTGCATGTAGTGATAGCCCATGTTACGCAATGCCTCCTCGCGGACTATAGGGTGCTTCTCGGCTTCGGTGAGGTAATACCGCTGTAACTGCTCGTTGTTGGTCGACAATGCCTGACGGAGTATGTAGTTGCCGTAGATCCCGCTGGATATGTAGACACATGCGGCGATTGATGAGACTATGCAGACTGCTCCGGCGAATTTCCGCCATGTTGCAGGCTTCAGCACGTCAAACGATAATCTTTCCGGGAAATATTCACGGTTGCTCAGAGCGAACGCCAGCGTTATCCACACCATATTCTCTATCCTGTGGAACGGCCTCGTGAATGCCGCGCAGAAAGTTATGAGTGTTACGAGGGATATTGCCCACACCGAATTTGTACCTACACTCTTGCGCCGGAACAGCCCCATCACCACCGGGACGAACCAAACGCCCCACATCAGCAGTAACAGAACACCTCCGATAATCCCACCCTCACAGAAGAATTGCAGGAACTCATTATGCGCCCAGTGTGTATATTGCCACCTGTACCAGTCAGCCGCCGGGTAAAACATCTTGAAGCCCTCACGCTGTGCCTCCATGTAGTGCCACTTGTATTGACCGATGCCCACGCCTTGAGGGTGTTCGAGGAACATTGCGTATGATGTCGTCCATATGCCCCTACGGTTGCCGATGTTCTCAGCGTTGCGGATGATGTCGGCGGTCTTGTCTACTATCTGCTCGGAGCGCGGTGAATACAGTGAAGCCCAGAACACGCACAATATCACCATCAATGCGGCGGTGAAGCGCAAGACATGATTGCGGTCAAACTTCCATGCAGTAACAGTAAGCATGACTGCCAGTCCTAATATCAGTGCTAAAGTTGCTGACCGGCTCGTTGAGTTCATCAGTCCCCAGAAATTTACGGCCATCAGCAGAAGGACGGTAACCGAGAAGAAGCTGCGTCTGCCTATGACGAATGCGGCGATGATGAATGCGGCTGCGACAAGTGCGAGTATGACGGAAGACTGAGTTACGGCGTATTTCAGCACTATCACGGCAAGGGCTATACATGCGGGAGGGATGAAGGAGCGTTTGCTGACGGGGGACTTCAGCGCGTCATACACATACAGGTAGACAGCTCCCAGAGTAGCGACCGACACCCATAATCCGAACATGTTCTGCTGTGCGGTGTTGCCTATGTAGTTGCCCGGTGTAGGGAGTATCACGTTGCTGTAACGCATTAAGTCGGCGAATATCGTATCCTTAAGGAAGGCCAGGTTGTTCATGTTGCGGATTTGTAGCTCGGCGAAAAGTACGTTGACTGAGGCGTTGATGTTTCCCAGAAGAAGCACTGCACGAAGCCCCCAGTCCGGGAATGATGACACAGACAGGACGTAGAACACCCACATAGCCGCGAAGCATACCATCTCCAGACACCACGCCGTAGGGGACATAATATCAGTCCATAAGGGCATGAGGGAGCAATAAGCCAGTATCACGAGCCATATTGCCGCAAATGCATCGAGCTTCACACGCACTCTTTCCGGACCGTAACGCAACAGTCTCCACCCTGCGATGATTAGTGCGACTGCTACGGGTACTCCTGCCACAGCCCACTTTATGATGTGGAGGGTGTCAGCAAACATCACGCCTGAATATATCAGGTTCGGCCATGTCAGCGAGATTAGCCACAGGGGCATTAATATACTTTCCGGGACTAGTGGCAGCTGTGTATATTTCTCCGGGATTTTCTTCATGTGTTTGTTACTCCTTTCACTGCTGAATTAGCGCATATCTCTCAACGGGCGCAAAGGCATCCGAGAACGCCGGCACAACTGGGTCAGGGGTGAAGGGCTGTAACCATTGGTGAGAGAGAAGAGCCGAATACTTGTCATTGGACGCTGTAGCTTCCGGGACGAAATCGCCAGCCACGAGCATTATGTTCTGCAACGCCCCGGCATATTTCGGTTCGGGGGCATTAGCGGGGAATATCATCATTGTACCGAATGACTGAGAGAAGGCTTTATATATTCCGTGAAACACTCCCGACTTGGGGCCATACACTGACGATATTATGTTGACTACCAGAACCCCGCCCGGCTTCAGCAGTGAATGTAACTTTGCTCCGGCCTCAACGGTAGTCAGGTGGAACGGTATCACTATCGCAGAGTTGAACGTGTCCATGAATATAGCATCATAGGGTTCAAGTTTGTCTGAACGGTTGAGGAAAGTCCTTGCGTCCTCGTGGAATATTCTCATGTTGGGACTGTCCTCGAGGGCAAAATACTTCCGTGCTGTCTCAGTAACACCTTCATCAATCTCCACCACATCAATTGAAGCTCCCGGTCTCTCTGAGATTATGTGCTTGGGTACACAGTAACCTCCTCCACCGAGCATAAGAACACGTGTAGCATTGGGGTTATAGTGGAACGCCAAATCATAGAACTTGGTGTAATCGCTGACCAGTTCGGACGGGTTGTCGAGGTACATCAATGACTGGGCAGCGTCAGGGTCAGTAATCATTATGCGTACTCTTCTGCCGTTCCTGCGGTCAATGCTTTCTGCGACTGAGATATGATTATAGGCGGTATCTATCTGTTCACCTACTGGCGAGAAGGGGAGGCCGTATTTCTCTGCCGCTAATATTCCTCCTGTTACTGCGAGGAACACTATGCTGGCTATAATCTTGCGCCAAGCCCCCGTGTAGACCAGCACCGACAGCAGAGCAATCATGCTTGCCACCAGCATTAATATCACGCCTGAAGGGAAAAGTGAAATCAGCACGAACCCTCCCAAGAATGTACCGAGTATGCTACCTGCGCTGTTTAACGCGGACAGTCTGCCTACTACTGTACCTGACCCGCTCACGTTCTGGAGCGCAAGCCTGACGCAGAAGGGCTGTACCATTCCCAGTAACATGCTTGACGGGGCGAAAATGGCCGCGGCTGAGTATACGCTGGAGACGTAGAGGTTGAGGTTCAAGTCCTGAAGCCTAGTGAGTATCCAGTTGCTTGCGAAGGCTGTTACGGCGATGATGATTGCGGCGAACATTAATATTCTTCCGAGTACCCTTGCTTCCGGGCGTTTGTCAGCGGCTGACCCTCCCAGCCAGTTCCCCAGACATAAACTAGTCATGATGATACCGATTAGGGCAGTCCACACGATAAGGGAAGTGCCGAAGTAGGGTGCTACAAGCCTTGACCCGGCAAGCTCAAGTATCATTGTGGCTGCACCGCTGAAGAACGATACTAATTGCAGGCGGGTATGTATCTTAGTATTATGCGTCAAATTGTAATCAGCTCCAAACGGGATAATTTATGCAACGTATTTTATCGATAAGTCTGTGAAAATTGTACGGTAAAATTATTTCCTGTACGTACTTGGGATAATGAGCAGTACAGCCGCGAAGAGTTCAAGCCTTCCCGCCATCATGTCAATAATCATCACCCACTTCACGCCGCCCGGCAGCCACGAGAAACTTTCCACCGCTCCCAGCCTGCCGACACCCGGTCCTACGTTGCTCAGACAGGTCAATATCCCGGTGAAAGCGGTCAACACATCGATACCGTAAGCAGTAGTTATGAGGGTGCTTGCTGACAGTATCACCATATACAGCACGAAGAACGCCGCGCATGAGGCCATTGTTGACGGCTGTATGGGCTTGCTGTTTATGCGGGGGGTAATCACTGAACGGGGGTGAAGCTGCCTGATGATTTCGGTTTTCACGTAACGCCAGATTATGATGAAGCGTGAGACTTTGCACCCTCCTCCTGTTGACCCGCCGGACGCGCCAATAAACATGAGAAGGATGATGATGAACTTGGTGAACTCCGGCCAGTAGTCATAATCCTCAATGATGAAGCCGGTAGTAGTCATTACGCTTACGACATGGAAGAACGCCTGCCTCACGGTGTACTCTATGCTGTGGAACGTCCCGCGCAAATACAGGCATACGGCTATAGCTGTTGCGGACAGCACGGTGATATAGAAGTAGCCGCGCAACTCTTCATCGGTGAATATGTCGTGAAACTTTCTCATAGGGATGAGGAAGTACAGCGAGAAGTTCACGCCGGACAGGAACATGAATATTATGATTACCCACTGGATATAGGGACTGGTGAAGTAGGCGACTGAGTTATTCTTTGTGGAGAAGCCCCCGGTAGCTATAGTACTGCAAGAGTGGCAGAAGGCATCGAACAATGACATTCCCCCGGCCATGAGCAATATAGTTTCTGTTACTGTGAGGAATATGTACGCTCCCCACAGGTATATAGCTGTCTGGTGCAACCTGGGAGTGAGCTTGCCCGCTGTAACACCCGGAACTTCAGCCTTGTACATCTCCATACCATGAACGCCCAAGAACGGCAGTACGGCCAAACTCAGCACGATAATACCCATTCCGCCAATCCAGTGAGTGAGAGACCGCCACAATAATATTCCCCTCGGCAGGGCTTCAATCTCGTCAAAGATGGTAGCACCTGTAGTAGTGAAACCGCTCATAGTCTCGAAAAATGCGTCAGTGTAAGACGGTACACAGCCTGAGAGCCAGTAAGGCAGCGAGCCGATTATTGACGCGGCAATCCATGAGAACCCGGTAACACCCAAGCCTTCACGAATACCCATAGAGTTATCGACAGAGTTTTTCCCGGTGAGGAATATTACTGTGAGACTGAATGACAAGCCAGCCAGCAATGATAAGGTGAACGCACTGACATCATAAGTTCCGTCATACAGTGCCAGCAGCAGAGGCAGGAACATTACACAGGACACAGTGAGACACACAAACGCTAATACTCGCAGGACTATGTTAATCTTCATGGCCGCTCACCAAGAAATCAGCTCCGAATAGTTTGGCCGTGTCAGGCATCATGTCAGTCAGCGCGAATAATATAACGTGGTCATGTGGCAGCAGCTTTGTCGCTCCCGTAGGCAGCAGTACATCATCTCCCCGCCCTATCAGTGCAACAACCGCGCCCTTCTGCAACTTTATCTCCGCAAGAGTTTTACCGCACAAGGGTACTTCAGGAGGCAGCACTACTTCAAGCATTTCCGCGCCAATCCTCTCTATCATGCTGTAGGCTAGGGCGTGGTCTTTGTAGCGTACATACTTCAGGATGACGTTAGCCAGTGAAGCGTTAGGGTCAACTATAGCGTCAACAGGAAGAGTGTCCGAGAGAAGCTGATAGTCCTTGCGCTTTACGACGGCAATGGTCTTCTTCGCCCCCATAGTCTTGGCCATGACACAGTAAATGATGTTCAGCTCGTCATAATTCGTGGCGCAGATATAAGCGTCAGCACCGTCAATGCCTTCCTCGTAGAGTGTCCTCATGTCCGCTCCGTCTGTATTCAGCACTAGGTCATCACCGAACTCTTCAGACAATCTCGCGCACCTCTCACTGTTACTGTCTATTATTCGCAGGCTGGTGTTACTGAAGTCGCGCTTAATCATAAGGGCTATCTGAGAGCCTAGCTTGCCCCCGCCGACTATGAATATCTTTCTGTTGCGCCTGATGTTTACTGTGTTACCGGGCTGGAATAATTCCTGAATGAGGGTGATACTCTTCTTGTAGGTTACCGCCCAGCAGGTATCGCCAGCCTTAAGCACCGTAAAGCCGTTGGGGACACCTGAAGTTCCGTCAGAATGCTCAACGTATACCAGTACGGCCACAAGTCCGGGAAACTTCGTGCGAATGTCCTTGAGCGCAACACCGTCAAGAGGGGAATTGTCCGCAATCTTCAGGGTATACAGGGCTGCCCGGCGGTCTAAGAGTTCTGCTGCATGTGTCGCCCCGGTTACCTCAAGAAGTCCCATGATTTCACGGGCTATAGACCTCTCAGGTGAAATCATTGTGTCAATGCCGAGCTTCCTCCCCCAGTCAGGGCTGTCCGTGAACTCTAGGGAACGCGTGCGGGAAATAACCTGCTTCACCCCTGCGCTGTGAGCAATCCAGCACGACAGCATGTTGACTTCATCACGGTTGGTGCAGGCTATGAGCATGTCCACATCACCGCCCGGCACTACTCCCGCCTGAGCTAATACCTGTGGCCTTGCGCCGTTGCCCTTTATCACTTCTACGTCAAGGTCATCCTCAGCAGATTTAGCGTTAGTCTGGTTATTCTCGACCAAGTAGACGTTATGATTTTCCTCCGTCAGCCTCTTGGCTACACTCCTGCCGATTTCACCTGCTCCTACTATCACAATATTACTCATGGTTAACGCTCCATACACACAAGAAACTTGCGCAGGGTTTAGTCGAATTAGGACGGTATACACGCGATACACACATATTTTCCCTGACTGAGAAGTCAACAGTAACACACTCTCTCTGCCTTGCACCTGACCTGAACAAGGCACATATCCTCCTCAGTGAATGCGTCATGATGTCGACAGGGGATAAATCATAGACCCACTCGAAATATACGGCGTTGTTGACGTGGCCGTTGTAGTCCAAATCGTGATACTTCACCGTTATGTTGGCTGACCGGGTTACTGTATCGATGTCAGGAATGTCCGTGAAGTCTGGTGATATGTCCTGATTGTCGCGTGAAGCTATGCCGGGTATATGGGCTGTAGGCTTGACTGGCCTCCCTGTGTGAACGTCAACTAGAAGCCATGAGGTTTTTGCTGACACTATATTTTCCTGCTGACCGTTATAGACCTGAAACATTCTGAGCGTGTTATAGCCGTGATTGGGGTCGTGGAAGGTGTGTATCGTGAACGTATCATCAAGCATGGGTAACTTGCCCGCAAAATCAATCTCGTACTTCATGAGTACCCACGCATAGCCGCGAGAGTATAATTCCGTCGAAGTGCCTTCAATGTCCTCAACAGCAAGCCCGGCGGTGTCCTGAAAGTAATTGAGAAGACTACGCAGCTTTATGCGTCCGTCACATGATACATCAGACGGCATTACCCTTACAGAGCGCGTGAACATCAGCCTTCCCTCCGTACAGATATACTCCTTGCGTGTCCCGTCAAACCTTCAGACATCGCAAACTTCTCTATGTCCCCGGAAGCCCTGTACAATTCAGCCTCAGAGTAATATATGTACTGGGTTCTCTTCACGAAGTCGTCAACTGACAAAGGGCTTGAGAAACGTGCTGTACCCATCGTAGGCAATGTGTGATTTGCACCCGCATAGTAATCACCTAACGCTTCGGGGGAGTGCCTGCCGATGAATATACTTCCAGCGTTACGTATACCTGTCATCCACTTAAACGGGTCATCAAGGCATATTTCGAGGTGTTCAGGGGCTATGTCATTGGCTAGGTCTATCGCTTCATGAAGATTTCTGACTATGATTATCGCTCCGTTGTTGTCGATTGATGAACGGGCTATGTCTCTGCGCTCCAGTTTGGGCAACTGTACCTCTATCTCACTGTTTACACTCAGGGCAAGACGCTTCGAGTTCGTGATGAGTATTGCTGAGGCGTTGATGTCGTGTTCGGCCTGGGCTAACATGTCAGCGGCTAGGTGTGCGGGAAAATTATTCTTGTCGGCAATAATCAGTATCTCGCTCGGCCCGGCTATCATGTCTATTGCTACATGGCCGAATACCTGCCTCTTTGCCTCCGCCACGTAAGCATTGCCCGGACCCGTTATCTTGTCGACCCTCGGTATACTCTCCGTTCCGTATGCCATAGCCGCAACTGCCTGCGCCCCTCCTGTGCGGAATATTCTCGTTACTCCCGCTACTTTTGCCGCCGCTAGGATTTCTGCTGACGGTCTCGGCGTGGTAACAATAATATCCTCACAGCCCGCTATTTTCGCCGGGATTGCGTTCATCAGCACACTTGAAGGATATGATGCTGTACCACCCGGAACATAAAGACCCACACGCTGAAGTGGTATAACCCTCTGGCCTAGTATCACTCCCTCACGCGGTGTGAACATGAAGCCCTCGTGAAGCTGCCTGCTGTGGAACTCCCTGATGTTTTTCGCAGACCGCTTCAGCATGTCTATGTACTTGTCGCCTACTGTGCTTACTGCATGGGATATTTCCTCCGCCGTAACTTCAAGTGCACCAAGTTCTATGCCGTCAAACTTCAGCGCATAATCCCTCAGTGCACGGTCGCCACGCTCTTGTACGTCAGCAATTATCCTCCTCACTGTATCACTAACATCTGAGGCGGCCAGTTCCCTGCGCTTGCGTACATAGTGTGAAGCTGTTGTGATTTTTATCACTGTGGTAGCCTCCTTATCATTTCATCTATGACTTCTCCCTTGAACTTGTATGATGACTTGTTCGCTATAAGCCGTGCGCTTAAACGGGCGATTACTGATATTACACTCAGGTTGTTTTCGCGAAGTGTCGTACCTGTCTCTACTATATCTACTATAACGTCAGACAGTCCCAAGACAGGCGCAAGCTCTAGAGAACCCCTCAGCGGGATAATGTCAATATCACGTCCAAGACCAGCATAATATTCACGCGCTATGTTGGGGAACTCGGTAGCTACTCGCAGCGTCCTTGATGGGTCATCATGCCAGCCATTTACACCCGCTGCCGCCATTGAGCATATCCCGGTCTTCAGGTCAGCAAGCTCGTAGACATTAGGATTGCGTTCCATGAGTATATCCTTCCCTGCCGCACCTATGTCTGCTGTACCACGCTCAACGTAAACAGGAACATCAAACGGTTTCACCCAGAAACAACGCATGTTCAGTGTCTCATTCACGAAGACTAGCCTCCTGCCGGGTTCAAGCATTCCGGGAAACTCATAGCCCGCTGAAGCAAATAGACCGTACACTTTCTCGCCAAGTCTGCCCTTGGGCAATGCTATATTTATCATCACTCACTCTTCCCTCCCGTTACTGCGTCAAGGTACACCGCAAATCCTACACCGCTCACCCCGTCTACTGAATACTGGCCGCCAGACAATACCGCTTCGGGGATGCCCTCAATATATCCCTTGAAGACTAGTCCGCTGTAGTAGCTCAGGGTCGTTACCGCTGAGTAGTCCGTACGTATCTCTTCACCGTATTCTTCTAGCCCGGTCAGACCGTCAAAACTCCCGGACAATTCCGCAAGGTGAATTATCTCGGCGGGCGCGTTTATGTCATGGAGACCGTGTATGTTCTTCGCAGATAGATATTGTAGGATTAGGGCTTTCCTGTCTTGAGGGATGTACTGTGCCACTAGCCCAGCGTCAGCAACATCAAGCACGCATTTCCTACCGTCAGCAACAGAATGAAGGCTCATCACTGCAAGACGCAAGACTTCCTCAAGGTCAGACGCTCCGGGGGCGGTGAACTCTATTCCGCACTGGGGTATCTCTCGGAATGAACCTGAGGCTTTCGGTCGGTATACCTTCTCGTAGTAGTAATACTTGCCCGGTGAGGCATGCTTGATGATTGACAGCGTTACGTCAGGCCTTAACGCCATTAGTCGACCGTCAATATCCGTGAACGTCAGTATTGCCCCGGAGCTGAGAAAATCCTTCTTCCCCGCGTAAAAGTCGTACTCCTCGAAACGGCTCATTCGGTAAAACTTGCAGCCCTTTGACGCATAAAGCTCACGGAGGGTCAGCGCATAATTTTCTTCGTCTGTCAGTATTGGATTGAACATGATGGTGTTTTTCTGCGTCTCCGTTTTTGCTGTAATGATAGCACACAGTAAAAATCATCATGCTATAATTGCGTAACAATAAATCCATAAAATTAATCAGAAAGGTGAGCTACATATGAGCCTGACAGACCGCCGTATCATCTTGGCACGGCACGGACAAACCGAATGGAACTTGCATTTTCGCTTCCAGGGTCGTACTAACATACAGCTTACGGATGAAGGTATGTCTCAGGCACATTCGCTCGCAGAACGCCTCAAGTCATGGCCGCCCGATGTCATTTACTCCAGCCCCCTTGACCGCGCTATGTTCACCGCAAAAACTGCAGCAGACAAATTCGGACTAGTCCCGGTAATTATCCCTGAGCTTGAAGAAATCAACTTTGGCTCGTGGGAAGGCTTGTCGCTTGTCTCACTTGAACAGGAACAGCCAGTAGCCTATAACCGCTGGAGGTCTGACCCGTTCTTCAACCCTCCTGATGGCGCAGAGACTTGGCCGGAAATTGAGACCAGGCTTAACCGTGCCGTCAACATCATGCTTGGCAGTCCCCACAAACGTATCATCGCTGTAACTCACGGCGGCATTATACGCGCACTTTATGCCGTAATTCTGGGTCTCAATCCTCATAAGACTTGGTACATTGACGCGGCTAACTGCTCTATGTCGGGAATAGAAATCATCGGTCAACGTCGTTACCTGTCCTTCACGAACGATAACCTTCACATCAAGGCAGGGAAGTATGGCGAGACACTGCCGGTATGGGGTGATGAGGCATGAGCATTGACGCTGAGCATGAACGCGATTTGTGGAGACGGCTCACTGAGGACGGCGATATTTCAGCACGCGAGGAACTCATTGTGTCATACCGTCCGCTAGTCTTCTGGATTGCAGGGAAAATTCATGTGGCTGACACCCAGCTTAAGCAGGACATCATTCAGGAAGGCATGTTAGCCTTAATCCGGGCTGTTGACAGGTTCGAGCCTCAGCAGGGCTACAAGTTCACCACTTATGCCTACCACAAGATACACGGTCAAATCATAAACATGCTGGAACGTTCAGAGAAACGCGCTCCCGTCCCTGTCCCAGACGAATACCTAGAGCATGAAGACGACTGTCCCGGCGATGAATGGATTGACGCTCAGGAAGCAGTATCACGCCTTGAAGGCAGAGAGGCTGAAGTCGTGTCAGCATTATTCTTCGAGGGCAAAAACCCTAAGGATATAGCGCAGGAGAAACGTCTTGATGTCAGCCATGTCTACAGGCTCAGAAGAAGCGCAATCGCACGGATTAGGGGGTGGCTCGGCATTGAGGGAGCATAGGCTTGAGACTAGAATTGACGCTGTCATTCACTGGCTGGAACGCATGAAGTCTGCATACACTTCCGGGGCAGTTGAGAGCGCGTATCTCGATGCTGAATGCGCAAGGGCTGACCTCGACGACATCAAAAGCGATGTGTTCGCACGCATTACACCCGTCAAGCACACCAACATCTTCACGACAATCATACGCCTCTCACAGGTGATTGTTCTGGCCGCGATTATCGTTATGTCTATGGTTATACCCTTGTCGCACGAGAATGTTACTGTAACACCTGCCGTACCCGCTGAGACAGTAGCAGAAATCCCCGCGCAAATCACACCACCGTCAACACAAGAAACAAAGCCACGTAAGCGCAGAGCCTCACCACCGAAGAAACCTGCACAGTCTCAGACAACCGCAAAGCAACCGCAAAAGTCCCAGCAACCACAGAAGCCCGCAAAGACTGTAGCGCATGACAAGATATATTCCCTGATACAGACGGGGCAGAGAGCCTTGAAGAACGATAATTCCGTCATAAACGTAAAGTGAAAGGAGTTTTTACACATACCATGAGGAATAGATTTGCATTATTGATACTTATTATGACACTTGCCGCTCAATCTCACGCCGCAGAAACTATTGGCCGTCAGGTTACCTCCGTCAACGTCTCAGGAAACCCTAACATCGCCACTGAGTATATCCTCAATGTTGTTGACACTAAGCCCGGTACTTTCCTCAGCCGTGATGTCATTCTGTCTGACATTGAGGCCGTCTACAATCAGGGCTTCTTCTCGTTTGTTGACGCTGACTTCTCCGATGAGGGCGGCGGCGTATCCGTAACATTCACCGTCCAGGAGAACCCGGTCATCGACAGCATTACCTTCAAGGGCAACACTCTTTACACCTCAGAACAGCTCATGAAGGAAGTGTTTTCGCAGGAGGGTACAGTGTTCAACAGACAGTTCTTCAGGAATGACCTTGACCGCATTCAAGAAAAGTACCACAAAGACGGCTATGTTATGGCTCGCGTGTCGGACGTTCAGATTCAGGGCGGCAACATCTACGTAACCATCCTTGAACCTCGCGTGAACGATGTGCTGATACAGGGCAACACAAAGACAAAGACATACGTTATACGCCGCGAGCTCAAGCTCAAGCAGGGCGACATCTTCAACGTTACGAAATTCCGTCATGAGCTGGGCAAACTTCAGGGATTGGGATACTTTGAGGATGTCAACGTGGCCTTCGATGTACCTGAAGATGACGACAGCACCGTTGACCTCATACTCACCGTAAAGGAGAAGCGCACTGCCTCGGTCGGCTTGAACCTGGGCTACGGCACGGAGAGCGGCATTTCGGGCGGTCTGACTTACACCGACACTAACCTGTGGGGGCGCGGAATGAACTTCGAGGTCGGCTTCAACGCGGGCAGTGAGGCTACATACTGGGCTACATTGTCCAGTCCCTATATGGACGCTGACACTTACGCTTGGAGGGTGGGCGCAAGATACCGCACATACGATGAAAGGTATTACTATCGGCAGGGAAAGAGGCAGTTTGACTTTGACGAAAAGACACTGAGCCTGTTTGCGGGGGTGGGTAAGAAATTCAGCAATGAGGATTGGAGCTGGTTTCTCACACTCAGGCGCGAGGATGCAGAGTACAGTAACCTACAGCGGGCTATACCGGGCTATATCGATGACCTTACTCCATGGGACGGGGTCAATCAGACGGTGGAGCTACAATTAATGTGGGACAAGCGCGATGAATACTCACCATATCCCAAGGGCTTTGTGTGGGACACTAACCTTGAGCAGGCGGTTAAAGTCTTAGGCGGAGAGTATGATTACCTCAAGTACTGGACACAGGCCCGGTTATACCTGCCGTTGAACGGTGTGCTTGAGGGACTTGCTGATGTGGGCGGAATGTGGACGGCGGAGAACCCATTGCTCTTGGCGGCAAGGGTGCGTGTGGGGTCGTCAACTGCCGATGAGCTTCCTGCGTTTGCGCGTTACTCGTTGGGCGGCATGAACACTCTGCGGGGCTATAACTCGCGGTCATTCGAGGGCAGCAATTTCTATATGGGCAACTTTGAGCTTAGAGTTCCTATCGCTTCATCGGTCTCATTAGTCGGCTTCTATGACATCGGCAACGCTGACGCAAAAATGGACTGGTCTAACTCTCATGATGATTACGGCTTAGGTGTCAGGGTAAAAACTCCGTTCGGCAATCTGCGTGTTGACTATGCTAAAGGCGAGGACGAGAACAGGACATATTTCGGTTTCGGTGAAATGTTTTAGCCTTTGTGCGCTGGCCGTATTGCTGTCGTCTGCAACCTGCCGGGCTATGACTGTTACGGGGCTTCCTGAATGGCTGTCTGGTGCGGCGGAACGTAGCCTCATAGCTGTATGGAGCGAGATACCTGATGACGGCATGACCGACCGCGAGGGTACTCTTGAGCTTGTAGCTACGAGACTATTTGCGGGCTACAGTGTCAGGGTTATACCGGGACATGATGAGCCTGCAATAACCTTCACGCCCTCACGCGATGAGGAGTCCACCCTGCCAGAAGTCCATATCATTATGCCAGACCTGCGCGGAATTGCACTCTCATGGTTCAGCGATGATGTTACCGGGCTTGCTGATGAAGTGTCTGTTACGGCGGGTGAAGTTCCCCGGTCTGCGTTGACGTGGGCGGACGGCGCGTTAAGGGAGCGTGTAAGCACTATGATACGGTTACGCTTGCCGGGCTGGGAGTTCACACAGCAGATATACATATCCCCGTCAGCAGTGTCAATAAATCTCTCATTCCGTCCGTCATCACAGATGATACTTGCATTGAAGCCCGTGCTTACCTCCCGAACAATTCCTGTAATGTTCCGCACAGACCTTGAGGCAAAAATCCTCCCGGAGATGTCTCCTCTAATCGGACTGCCATTGAAGTGGGCGCAAAGGCATAAAGGCGACATCGAGAACTTAGCGCAGAAATATCTTGAGGACAGGAACACGGTCGGGAATATGCGTGCTGACGTGTCGGTGAAGTTCACTGCGGGCAAAGTTGCGGGCATTGACGCTAGGGTAGACAGCCGCAGCTTTATGTTCAGCATGTGGGCGGCGGTATACGCGGGTCTTGACGGCAGAAACCCGGAGGCGGGCGCATTCTTCGGTTTTCGTCCTGTGTGGAGAATAGGTGATGTGAACCTTGCGCCAGAAATTTACGGTGAGGTAATATTCTCGCTTGATGACTTTGGCGTAACCTACAGGGCGGGCGGACGTTTCGAGCTTCTGTCAGGTTTGTGGACGGGTCTTGAGTACGTTATGCCGGAGGGACATACATTCATGCGCATGGAGTATATCCCCCTGAAGGTCAGGAGGCCATATGCATTGTGGCGGTGGAACATAGGCCGTTCGTATCATGAGCTGGGACTTGGCTACAGGTTTGACGAGCATGTTTCAGCAGAGATATATTACGATGGCAGTATAGGTTTGCGCGGAATATGGAACTTATGAGGAGGTTAATTACAGAGTGAAATTATCAGACATGGCCGATAAACTCGGTCTAAAGCTGTGCGGAAACACGGAGCGGGAAATAATTGGTGTGGCAAGCCCAGAATACCCCAGTGCGGAGCGTATCTGTGTCGTGTGGGACAAGACAGCAATGCGCAAACTCCCTCCTACAGTCCCAATAATCGGCAAGGAGGAATATTTTGACGGCGGCAGGGACGGCCTCATCACCGATAATCCGCGGGCGGCATTGGCTGATGTACTCTCACTGTTTGACGCGGGGCTGATGGTTACAGGCATTGACCCCAAAGCTGAAGTGTCATCCTCCGCAAAAGTCTCACCGGGGGCTAGGATATGTGCATTTGCTTACGTGGGCGGGGGCTGTACGGTCGGCGAGGGGACGGTGATTGAGCCTCATGCGGTGCTCGTGAGGAATGTTGCTGTGGGGCGCAGCTGCATGATACATTCGGGCGCGGTTATAGGGGCGGACGGCTTTGGGTTTGAGCGCACACCGTCAGGCTGGGTTAAGATACCGCAGGTAGGGGGAGTTAGGATTGGCGATGACGTAGAGATAGGAGCTTGCACTACTATAGACAGGGGGACTATTAGCGACACGGAGATAGGCTCGGGGACGAAAATAGACAATCAGGTGCAAATCGGCCACAACGTTAAAATCGGGCGAAACTGTATCATCTGCTCTATGTCGGGGATAGCGGGCAGCAGTATTCTTGAGGACAATGTTACGCTGGCGGTTCAGGCGGGGATAACAGACCATGTGAGGATAGGAGCAAACGCAGTGATAGCTGGCCGGTCTGGCGTAACTAATGATATTCCGGCGGACGCAATAGTCTCTGGCTTCCCTGCGAGAAATCACAATGACGCAAAGAGGGCGTTAATGTTAGCGGCTGACCTTCCGTCTATCGTGAAGAGACTTCGCGCTGTCGAGAGAAAAAATGAGGCTTAACGGGAAAATATCATTAGAGGGAGCTGGCCTTCATTCGGGGAAAATCTGCCGACTGACGATAGAGCCGTATAACTCTCCGTATGTCGTAATGCGTTCGGGCAATGAACAAGCTCCTCTGTACACCCTGAAATCCAGCGGGACAAATCGCGGTTCAGACTACACATTTCCCGGCGGGACAGTTATACGGACGTGCGAACATGTACTGTCATCACTTGCTGGGATGGGTATATATTCGGGAGTTCTTGTTACTGTTGACGGAGGAGAGATGCCCGGACTTGACGGCTGTGCGATGGCCTTATGCTCTGAAATTATGTCTCACGCTGTCGATGACGGATACACTATTCCCTGCAAGGACATTCTCCGCCCTGTAATAGTGTCGAGTGAAGACAGGACACGGTTTGTAGCGGCATTCCCTGCTGATGAATTTCACGTAACGTACACGGTTGAGTATGATACAGTCGGCACACAGATATACGATTACACGCAAACGCCCCGCAGATATATCACCGAGATAGCCCCCGCGCGGACATTTGCCTACGAACGGGACATAGAATATCTGCGTTCACACGGAATGGCACTCGGCGGAAGTCTGGACAACGCAATATTGATAGGCGGCAGTATACAGGCGAAGGGCGGTCTCAGGTGGCCGGATGAATTTGTGCGGCACAAAGTCTTAGACCTAATCGGGGACTTGTCATCAGTCGGGCGGCCACTGAACGCGCACATAATAGCTGTGAGAGCCGGCCATGAGTTACACCTGAGATTAGCGGACAAACTGAAGGAGGAAATGCAGAGTTGGCAGAGATAGACATATTCGGAATAATGAAGACGCTGAAGCACCGTTACCCATTTCTGATGGTGGACAGGATAACGGAATATGATGATATGCATGTAACCGGGTACAAGAACGTAACGTACAACGAGCCGTTTTTTCAGGGACATTTTCCCGGCGACCCTACAATGCCCGGAGTGTTAATTGTTGAAAGCATGGGTCAGGTAGCGAGCGTACTTCTCGGTATAAAGCTGGGAATGGAGCAGGGCAACAAGATAGCCTTCCTCACGGGTATGGACAAGGTACGTTTCAGGAAACCTGTGCGACCCGGCGACAAGCTCGTAACAGTGGCAGAACTGACAAACGTGCGCAGTAATTCAGCGAAGGCGAAAGCGAAAGCCTATGTTGACGATGAGGTAGTAGCGGAAGCGGAGTTTCTGACGATAATAGCCGACACTCTCGGACACAATTCGGAGGGCGACAAGTGAGCGCAAGTATTCATCCGTTAGCAGTAATATCCCCCCAAGCCGAAATATCAGACGGAGTGAAGATAGGGCCATACTGTTTTGTTGACGGAGACGCAAAAATCGGAGAAGGCACAGAGCTAGTAGCATTCGTGAGCGTGCACGGCCATGTAACAGTGGGGAAGAACTGCAAGATATGTGAGCATACCGCCATCGGGGGCGACCCGCAAGACCACAGTTATCACGGTGAAGTCTCCTACGTCAGGATAGGCGATAACACATTAATCCGTGAGAACGTAACGATAAACCGTGCGACAGGCGAGGGCAATACAACGGTAGTGGGCAATGACTGTTTCATCATGGAGGGCGTTCACTTTGCTCACAACGTGCAGGTTGGCGACTATGTTACGGTAGCAAACAAGGTAGGACTGTCAGGTTTTGTTGAAGTCGGAAGTCATACGGTATTCGGAGGTATGGCGGGAGTACACCAGTTTGTTCGTATAGGCGAGTACTGCATGATAGGGGGACTGTACCGTGTCTCGAAGGATATTCCGCACTACACGCTTGCTTCAGGAGAGCCGTTGAGGTTGACGGGGTTGAACAAGGTCGGGCTGCAGCGGGGAGGTTTCACGGCAGAGACGGTGAAGGAGGTCTACAGGTTCTACCGCTGGCTATACAGGAAGGACGCTCGTTTTTCGGACAGCTTGAGCGAGGCAATAACGCGCAAGGATGAGTATATTCCTGAGATACGGAAGGTAATCGAGTTCTACGAGGGTACGAAACGCGGCGTAACATTCTGGGGTAAATGACAGTTTCACGAAAGCAGCTTCTCAAAACGGGGAGCTGTTTTTTTTTGCGCAAAGGCTGTATAAATTTCCGTGATTGAGCTAAACTATACACATCCCAAACATAATGACAAGAACGGAGGACTCTATCACATGCAGGAGAAGAAAATCGTGAACATACCTTCCCTCATCAGCGACTATTACACCCTCGCCCCCAATCCTGACGACAAGACCCAGCAGGTAGCCTTCGGGACATCAGGACACCGCGGAAGTTCAGCCTTGCACAGCTTCAACGAGGCACACATTCTTGCGATAGCGCAGGCAGTCTACGAACACCGCACGGCAGAAGGCATACCCGGCCCGCTGTATCTTGGAGCGGACACACACGCCCTCTCTGAGCCATCAATGAGGACATGCGTTGAGGTTCTCGCGGCGAATGGAGTTGAGCTTATCCTCCAGAAGGATTTTGCGCCGACCCCAACGCCGGTAATCTCCCGTGCAATTCTCGCGCACAACAGGACGCCCGGCAACAAGACGGCTGACGGAATGGTCATCACGCCGTCGCACAACCCCCCGACAGACGGAGGCATAAAGTACGACCCGCCATCGGGAGGTCCTGCAAGCCCGGAAATCACGAGCAAGATACAGAACCGTGCGAATGAGCTAATCCGTCAGGGAGTAGGTTCAATCAAGCGTGTACCGTTCGAGAAGGCCGTCAAGATGGACAATGTACACTTTGAGGATTTCGTGATACCCTACGTGAAGGCACTTGCTACAGTTGTTGACATGGAAGCAATCGCGAAGTCAGGACTGAAGATAGGTGCAGACCCTCTCGGCGGAAGCGGGATATATTACTGGAAGCCAATCGCGGAGATTTACGGCATCAAGAATCTTGAAGTCGTCAACCCGAACCTTGACCCGACATTCTCATTCATGCCGCCCGACCATGACGGAAAAATCAGGATGGACTGTTCATCCCCTTGGGCAATGGCAAATCTCATCAGGCTTAAGGATGACTACGATATAGCGTTCGGGAACGACACGGATTATGACCGCCACGGCATAGTTACCCCGCAGGGTCTCATGAACCCCAACGCATATTTGTCCGTAGCAGTACAGCACCTCTTCACGTCCCGCAAGAACTGGAGGCCGGACGCGGCAGTCGGCAAAACAGTAGTCTCAAGCTCAATCATCGACCGAGTAACAGAAGGCATAGGGCGCAAGCTGTGTGAGGTCCCGGTAGGCTTCAAGTGGTTTGTTGACGGTCTGCTTGACGGCTCAATGGGATTCGGCGGAGAAGAGAGCGCGGGTGCATCATTCCTTTGCAGGGACGGTTCTGTGTGGACGACCGACAAGGACGGAATCATCATGGACTTGCTTGCGTGTGAAATCACAGCGGTAACAGGCAAGAACCCGGCCGAGCATTACGATGAAATCAAAGCGAAATACGGCACGAGCTACTACGCGAGGATAGACACGCCCGCCACGCCCGAACAGAAAGCGGCACTCGGCAAGCTATCACCTGACGACATCAAAGCGGACACCCTAGCAGGCGACAAGATAACCGGGAAATTCACGAAAGCTCCCGGCAACAACGCTTCAATCGGCGGACTGAAGGTTACGACGGCTAACGGATGGTTTGCGGCGCGTCCTTCGGGAACGGAGAACATCTGCAAGCTCTACGCAGAAAGTTTCGTGAGTGAGGAACACCTCAAGACTATACAGAAAGAAGCTCAGGCAATAATAGCGTAAGAGAACGTGAGATTAAACCCTCTGGTTTTTGGCCGGAGGGTTTTTTTGCGTACATGAGATTTATATTTTCGGTGAGGGCTACGTATCACATCAGGCAAGGAAGATACACATTATCCGCAAAATTCTCATCTGCTATAATATTCTCACTGCGAAGAGGCCTCGGGTGAGTCACACGCATCACCACTACGGGGAGCCTGCCGTGTAGTTAGGAAGTGAGCAATATGGCTTCTAAGACGAAATCCCGTAAAAAGGAGAAAACGGCGAGATGGTTCTCCAGACCTGATATACTCGCCGCGACTCTTTACTGGTTGATCCGACTGGCCTTCCTGTTATGGGATAGGTTCATGGGTTGATCGGACCGGGAAATTAGTTCTTCATTCAACGCGGGGCGGTTTACCTCTTCTCCGACCCCGCCAAAAATTATATCACACCCCAAGCCCCGGCAATCCCCCCAAAATCTCAGCAGTCCTCACGCTCACAGTAACCACGCGCCTCAGCAAGTCCATCACATACCCTTCATTCCCGTGCTCGGCACCCCAGGCGTTGCAGTCATTCCTCAGACCCGAATCCTTGTCCGCGTCATCACGGTATCTCTCCACAACCCACGCAAGCGCGCTCCTCCCGTTCACCCGGTACTCCCACGCCGACTCAGGAATCCCAAGCACCGCAAGCCCCTCGCTGTACTGAATCCCAACAGGCCGCCCGCCCTTCTTGTCCGTCAGAATCTTCATCCTCTTCACGCGCAGGTCAGACACATATCCCTCAAGCTCAACAGGCCACATCTCCGCAGTCTCATACCCCACGTGAAGATCCCCAAGCTCACGCCCGGCCTTCACGAACTCCCGGAACGCCCCCGCATCCCTCACCATAGGGACACGCGCAAGAACCTTCTTTGTGTCGTTCCCGAAACGCAAAGCATACTCACGCGACGAAAGCACTCCGTAGACGTAGCAGAACACATCCTCCTTCGTTACACTGTCATCACTGAACTCACGCCGGAACGTCTCAAGGAAGCCGTCGCTTATTGCGTCCCTGCGCTGGCCGTCCTCATACCACCACAGCGGGAAGCATTGACATGTTTCTAGCAGATGCTGGTCTGGTAAGCAGTCAGTCATTAGCACAGAAAACTTCTTGATTGCTCCCAATCCCTGAACACATATCAGTCTGTTCTTGACACTAAGCGCAGGGAAAATGTGAGACATTTGGTGAACCCTCTGATTCGTCTCACGGCTGAAGTGCATACACTCTTTCACATATGGACGGTAAAGCCCAACCCTCACGCTGTCTTCCGTCAAGGCTTCAGGCTTCAGTCTCGTGATGTTCCTGCAAAGCTCCTCACGCGAAAAGTTGTAGCACCATGCATCCTGTCCTGTCTTCACTCCCATCGAATACCTGTCAGCAAACATCGCCAGCCTCTCATTCTTCTTGTCGCCCAGTGCCATGAACGTGTAGTAGTCATTGCTCCTCTGGTTCACCCAGTCCCCCCAAAGGTTGCAGGTGAAACACCTCATCTTCCCGGCCTCAAGCATCCTTCCGAAATCCCCGCAGGCCTCAAGCTCCCTCAGCTTCTCCTCACGCGTCATCCCGTCAGCACTCTCATAGTAGTACCCGCAGAATGGCTGCCTGAACCTCCGCTCGTCCTTCACGAAGAGAGTTATCGCTATCGGACACTGGCTTCCCTCGCCGAAAACTTTTCCCCCTTCCTTGCGCCAGTTGCCGCCCCTCTGGTTGCCTCTCAGGTTGAAGATGTAGACGCACGAGAACTCCCCGGCTATGCATTTCCTCATTCCGTCCGCGCTGTTGCTGTCGATGAAGGAAGCGTTTGTTACGTAGCATATTATGCCCTTGTCGCCCATCCTGTCAGATGCCCAGCGTATAGCCCGTATGTAGCTGTCATAGAGCGAGCCTTTGTGATTGGCCTTGCTATTCTTAACATATGTGTCCTTGATTTTGCCGTCAACAGCCTCGTAGTCCTTATTCTTTCCGCCGACGCTGTAGGGAGGGTTGCCGATTATCACGGTGATTTCTGTGGTCTCTTCCTCGTAGGCTCTCTTTCCGTTCTCGTAGAAGAGGGGCTTCTTGTCCTTGTCCGCGAGGGTGAATGTTGCCTCAGTGTTGAGCCTGAAAGTGTCGGCCATGACCATGCCGGGGAAGGGGATGTAAGTTATTCCGCCGTTGACCTGGTTGAACGCGGCCTCGATGTTTACGGCTGAGATGTAGTACGCGAGGAGCAGCATTTCGTTGGCGTGTATCTCGCGCTGGTACTTTATGCCGAGCCTTGACGGTGGGATTATGCCGGAGTCTATGAGCCTTGCGGTGAATGTGCCTGTTCCGCTGAAGGGGTCGAGGATGTGAACGTTGTCCGCGCTGAGTCCTTCCGTGATTCCGAGATGATGACGGAGAGCCCAGTCCGCGCTGTTGATGATGAAGTCAACGATTTCTTCGGGAGTGTAGACGATGCCGAGGCTGTCTGCTGTTTCGGGGAAAGCCTGCCTGAAGAAGTTGTTGTAGATGTCGCGGAGGAGACGCTGTTTTTCCGCGCCTGTCTTTGCGTTTGCGGAGGCTGTGCGGACTCTTTCGTTGAAGCTGTCGAGTCCTTTGGGGTCGAGGTTCACGCCGCTGGACTCGATGACTGCCCTGACTCTCTGCATGGATTTCGATACCGGGTTGTTGTCGGAGAAGCCGGAGAATAGAGCGTCGAATATCTCCTTGCTTGTGATGTGCTGTGCGAGCATCTTTACAGCGTCGCCGTGAGTAACGGAGGGGTTGATTTCGTGCTTGAGTTCGTTTGTGAAGCGGTCAAATTCCTCCTTGATGCCTTCGAGTGATGAGGCTGACTCGATTCTCTCTGAGATTTCGCGGAAAGCCGAGACCATATCGCCCGCCCATTTCGACCAGTATTCGCGGTCTCCGCACTTCCTGACCATGCGTATGTATATCTCCTGCCTGTATGAGCGTGAGACATCATCAGTGAACCACGAGCCTTTTCCGCCGCCGCCGGTAACGCGGACTTTCATTCTGAGGTCGAGGGAGTTGACCGCCGCGCTGAATCTCTCATCGTGTGAGCGGAGAGCCTGCAACACGTTCCAGACGGTCTTGTAGCTTTCGTTGTTGTCGAGTGCGTGCTCTGGTGTCTCGTTTGGCTGGACGACTACGGGGAGGATGACGTAGCCGTATTTCTTGCCGTCATATTTGCGCATGACTCTTCCTACTGACTGTACGATGTCGATCTGGGAGCTTCTGGGGCTGAGGAAGATTACAGCGTCGAGTGCGGGAACGTCTACCCCTTCGCTGAGGCATCTTGCGTTCGAGAGTATCCTGCATTCGCCGGGGGGAATGTCTGAGGCCAGCCGCTGGATTTCGCGGGAACGTCTTGCGGCTGACATAGTGCCGTCGATGTGTGAGACTGTGCAGGCTATGGGGGAGTCGCTGGTTATGACGCTGTGGAAGTCGCGCATGAATCGTTTTGAGTCGTCAATCTTGTTGGAGAATGCTACGGCTCTGGACATGGGCATTGTGTCTCCCTCTATGAAGTCGAAATCAACGGGGCTGATGTCTTTTGCGAGGGCTTTGTACGCTCCCTGAATTTTTGCGGCGAGGTCTGGTGTGTCTGGGCTGCCGCGCTCAACCATGAAGATTATGACCTTGTAGTCAGACAGGAGATTATCGTTGACGGCTTTCGAGAATGCGAGCCTGTGGAACTCCGGGCCGTAAACGCTTTCGTCCTCCATGTCATAGAGTGTTGCGTTGCTGTCGTCAGCTTTCTTGAGGATTGCGGCTTTGCGTTCGGGTGTGTCTCCGAAGATTCGGGGGGTTGCGGTCATGTAGAGTCGTTTTCGTGCGCGTATGAACGAGTCTTTATGCACAGCCCGGAATGATGAGTCCTTCTTGGCTTCTGGTGTAACGCCTGCTGTCCTGTGTGCTTCATCGCAGATAACGAGGCTGAAATCCGGGAGTCCGAGTCCCTGCGCGTCATTGAGGACTCCTAATGATTGGTACGTGGAGAATATGACGGTCATTGAGGAGTCGCGGTGCGTGTTAGTCTGCCATGAGGTGAGGAGGTCTTGCGCGTTTGTTGACGGAGTCAGCGCGAGCTCTGCGGGTATCATGTCCTCATCGGTTGACTTCCTGCCGACTGTTGAGTCCGAGCATACGGCGAATGACAGCAGGGGTATGTTCTCGCTGTGGTCGTTGTGCCATGCTATGAGGCTCTGGTTGACGAGTGAGATTGACGGGACGACTACGAGGACGAGTCCGCCGACTCCCGCGCAACGTTCTGCGATTTTGAGGGATGTGAAAGTTTTGCCCGTTCCGCAGGCCATGATGAGCTTGCCCCTGTCGTGAGACTCAAAGCCTCTCAGAACGTCATCAACGGCTGTAATTTGGTGGGGCAGTAACTCCTTGCGTTTGTAGCGGACGTTTCCGGGATTGTCGAAGCTGAAAGCTGACCACTCGATGGAGGACTCTTCCAGATTCTGGAGCGTGAGAATCCTGACGGGGGGAGTCTGATCCTTGAGGGCGTTGCGGGCGTTGTCGCTGAAATTGTCTGTGAGGGCAAAGAGAATCCGGGCAGAATAGATGCTCTTGCTGCTGAGTGCGAGGAATGAGTCGATTTCGGACTTTGGGATTGCGGAGTCGTCCTGCCTGAACTTGCATTGAACCGCGCAGAATGACTCGGAGTCCCGGAGTCTGGCTACAATGTCGATGCCTGTATCGGGTTTTCCCTCGTTGCCGGGCCAGTCGTGCCAGTGCCATATGTCGGTGAACTGTGCTTGCTGGACTCGGTCATGACGGAGGAAGTACGCGCATAGCTTCTCGAACAGGCGGCCTTTGTCCGGGCTGTCGCTGATGGACTGAATGATTGTGTCTAGTGCGGACATGGTGAGATTTTCCCTTCTGTGCTGGATGTGTATAATGATAGCAAATCACATGAAGGAGGGTTAATTTATGGAGGAATACGAAGACATGAGCCGTGAAGATGTCGCGGGGCTGTCAGATTATTTTCTGGAGAAATACAGGCAGGCATATATCGCGCTAGCCAACGCTGAGAGCATAGAGGACGGGAGGAAATATTTTGACGGGACTCAGGCTTAACACGGAACACGTAATCATGATGCACTCCGAAATCGTGAGGGCTTCGGGAGGCGGCAACGGCATAAGGGACATGGGGCTTCTTGAGTCGGCGGTCAATGCTCCGTTTCAGTCATTCGGCGGCTGTGATGTTTACCCGGATATTTACCGTAAGGCGGCGTGTTTGGGCTACAATCTTGCGCGCAACCATGCTTTTATTGACGGCAACAAGAGAATCGCGGCATTGTCGGTTTTCGTTTTTCTCAGGGCTAACGGCGTTAATCTAAGCTGTACGGAATGGGAGCTGTTCACGCTGTTCTATGGTCTGGCGGCCTCCGAAGTAACGTTTGACGACCTCGTGAGCTGGCTAAAGAGCCACGACTCCCCCCGCGACTGACTCACAAGGGTACATGATTTCCTGCTCGTTTTACCGCCTTTATATCTCACCGCTGACATTTCAAGCTGATGCCTTCAGTCCTGCATCCTGCTCGTGTACGTTATGCGCACATCACGGTCGGCAGTCAGTACTACGCTGAATGTTTGAAGACCTGTAGCATTTTGTTCCTGAAATGACCAGCCGCTGGGGGCATCTAAGCTATTCTCACAACAGATACCGCCTCAGTCATCTCCTAAGACAGCCATGTATGTTTTTGTGGTCTTGCTCAAGAATTTTTCTTTATCTATTCCTCTGAAATTCTTTATAGCTACTTCCTGCTAATCTAAGAATATTTCTCTGTCAGGCTCGACTAGTTCTTCTCCTTCTTGTTGAATAAACTGCTATACATAACTAAGACTCCCAATCAAGAAACCTCCTGAAGCACAAGCGGGGTCTATTATCTTATCCTTACGATCTGTATCAACCAAAGAGACAATAAGCCTTATCTTTTTGTTACGTCCGCGCACAAATTTTCCGCAAACCTTTTCTCATTGTACTTGTCGTATAATTCTTCCATTCCCAGCAGATTAATACAAAGGAGGAATATCCATGTATCAGATACTCATCAAGGGCGCAACACTCATAGACCCCGCCAGCAATCTCCACGCCCCCCTCGACCTCGCAATCTCAGACGGCAAAATCTCAGCGGTCGCACCCATAATCGACTCCCCGGCCGTGAACGAAATCGACGCATCCGGCTGCATCATCACACCCGGCCTCATCGACCATCACGCACACGTCTGGCCTCTCGCAAAAATCGGAATCCCCGCCGAGTCTGTGTGCTTCTCGTCAGGAGTCACCACAGTCGTCGACGCTGGAAGCACGGGCGCAAAGACATTCCGTCAGCACAAAGACTTCATCAGCAAGTCCAAGCTCACAGTGAAAGCCTACATCAACGTATGCTCAACCGGCCTCGACTCACTCCCGGCAAAAATGGAGGACGTTGACCCGGCTCACTATGACGAGGGAGCAATACGCGAGCTTTTCGAGGAGGAAGGCGGTAACCTCTTGGGACTCAAGCTCCGCACCAGCAAGGAAATTGTCGGGGACTTGGGATATGAGCCATTGCGCCAAACTGTGAGGCTAGCGGACAAGCTCGGACTCTCCGTCATGGTTCACTGCACTAATCCTCCCGCCGAAATGTCAGAGCTTCTCTCATGCCTCAGGCCCGGCGACGTAATCACACACATGTACATGAACAAGGGAAGCACAATCCTTGACGGTATCGGCCATGTCAGCAAGTCAGCACTTGAGGCAAGACTGCGCGGGGTGATCTTCGAGGCTTCAGACGCACGGGCGCATTTCGGGTTCAGCGTTGCGGAGCGGGCAATACGCGAGGGATTCTTCCCCGATATTCTCGCGACAGACATAACGAAACTCAGCGTGTACCTCCGTCCTACAGCCTTCAGCATGGCCAGCCAGCTCGCGAAATATACCATGCTCGGAATCCCGGAGGATGAACTCTTCCGCCTCTGCACCATCAATCCCGCGAGGCACATGAAGATTGACGCGGGGACTCTCAGCGTTGGGAGCGTTGCTGACGTTGCGGTGTTCAGGAAGGAGGAGTTTGCGGTTCAGTTCGGGGACAGGCCGTATAGTGATGAGACCGGGAGTCTGCGTTACGGTGAGTATGTCTACAGGCCGTTGATGACCATCAAGAACGGAGAAGTTGTGTACAGGGATATAGCCTTCTGACGGGAAAAAGAAAACGGCAAGCCGCGGTAACTTCCACAGCCTGCCGCAATCGCTTCACAGAGTCTTAAGCGTCGTAAACCTCATCGAGAATCTCAAACTCTTTCGCCTCCAACGACTTGAACACCCAGTCGCGGTTGATTGTGCCTGCGCGTGTCTTTTCGAGCTTGCCCTCGTCTGCGGCCTGGAATTTCTTTGCGTCTTCGAGGACTCTTGCGCCGTCCTTGCGCGGGATGACGATAACGCCGTCAGGGTCAGCAAGAATTATGTCGCCGGGGTTGACGCTGATACCACCGCATGAGATTGGCACGTTGATTTCGCCGGGACCTTCCTTGTAGGGGCCGCCGGGAGTCGTTCCTGTGCAGTAGACCGGGAAGTCCCACTTGCCGATCTCGTCAATGTCGCGGATTGGGCCGTCAAGGATTATTCCTGCAATTTTCTTCTGGAGGTACAGGTACGCCATCATCACTTCTCCCATAAGGGCGCGGGTTGGGTCTTCCTCATTCGACACTACGAGAACATCGCCCTCGTGGCAGTAGTTCAGTGCGGCATGAAGCGCGAGGTTGTCGCCAGCCCTGCACTTGACCGTGAACGCCGGGCCCGCCATCATCTGTGCCTTGGGGCTGCTCACGAGGTGTATGCGGGGATTCATGGCACAGCTTCTTCCCATAACGTCAGCAGTATTTGACGCGGGGATATTCTTGAACGCTTCGACTATTGCCGGGTCTGGGAGATTGCGCTTGAGGTATATTCTCTTTCCGACTGACATAATATTTCTCTCCTTTGTGCTTGATTGTTTTGTGGATGAATGAATATTACCGCAGACACCTCACTAACACAAACAGTTATAGTTTTCCTTTGCGACAAAACATTTTTGTTACTGGAGTACGAGGCAGGCCGTGTGAAAATCATTCGCGTGATTGTGCTGTGCTATACTCACTCTAATTTTCACCAGCAATTTATCACAGGAGGAATCATTCATGTTAGGTTACGGATTAGACCCTACAATGATAGTCATTATTCCCGCGCTGCTACTCTCAATGTGGGCGCAGCACCGTGTACAGTCAACCTTCAGCGAGTACAGCAGGATCCCGGCAAGGGGAGGAGTTACCGCCGACTCTGTCGCAAGAATGCTCCTCACTCTTTACGGTATGGCGAACATGCCCATCAACCACGTAGCAGGAAACCTCACCGACCATTACGATCCCACAAAGAAGACCCTCAACCTTTCCGATGGCGTTTACGGAAGCAGCAGCATAGCCTCAATCGGAGTCGCCGCCCATGAAGTAGGCCATGCTATTCAGCACCACGAGTCTTATTCCCCGCTCATATTCCGCAATGCTATCGTCCCGGCCGTCAATATCTGCTCGACTGCCTCAATGCCCCTGTTCATTCTGGGACTCGTCGTCGGCAACTTCATGCTCGTGAATATTGGCATCATGCTTTTCACGGGAGCTTTGGTGTTCCATCTTGTTGCCCTTCCTGTTGAGATTAACGCAAGCTCGCGGGCTCTGAAACTCTTGGAGCAGACACGCACCTTGTCGCCCGATGAATTGTCCGGGGCGAAGAAGGTTCTCACGGCGGCGGCTTGGACATATATAGCGGCGGCGTTGATGTCCCTGTTACAGCTAGTGAGGCTCATACTCATAAGCAGGTCTCGGAGGCGTTAACTTGCGGGGAATTGAGGCGGCACTCACAGTATTAACGTCAGACAATCCCGGCAAATTCTCATCCGAGTCTCTCAGGATTCTTGCTGACCGTGAACACATGAAGCCCTCGGATATTTCGCTGGCCTCGTCATTGATATACATCGTCATGAGGCGAAAAGAGCTGTGGGAGAAAATATCATCGGATTATCTGCGCTCGAAGGAGAAACTTCCTCCCGCTGTGAACATGGCCGTGATTATGGGGACTGGGGGACTGTTAGAGCTTCGGAGATTCTCCGGCGGAGTCCTCGTCAACGGAATAATTGAGTGTCTCCGGCGCAATAAATCCACGTCAAAATATGCCGGGCTGGTCAACGCTGTCCTGCACAAAGTCATCGAGAACGGTGAAGGCACTCTCGAAAAGTTCCGGCGTTCACCGTCTGCTGAAGGCCGCGCAATGTCCGCGGGGATTCCTGTGTGGACACTCCCGGCGTGGTCTAAGACTTGGACTCGCACGGAGCTTTACGCGATTTTCGACATGGCCGGACTCCCGTCATGCTCAACACTCAGAGTAACACCCGGAAAAACGGACGAAGTATCACAGCTTCTTGACGCTAACGGAATACGCTGGCAGAAATCAGGCATATCACCCGCAATCCGTCTCAGCGAGTCAGCATTGCCTGCAAAGATTCCCGGCTTCACGGAAGGACTCTTCACGGTTCAGTCAGAAGGCTCAATCCTCAGTGGCTCAATCGTCAGCAAATTCCACAAGGGAGGCTCAATTCTCGACATGTGTTCGGGACGGGGCATAAAGGCCGGGCAAATCTTGCAGGAATGTACAGACTCACACATTGAGTGCTGGGAGATCTCAGAAGCAAGGTCAAAGAGCGCAGGCCGTGAGCTTGAGAGGCTTGGTGTACGTGAACGCGCTGTGATGAAGGTCGGCAACGCATTATCCCTCATGCCTGAGAACGCGCCGGATTTCGTGGTGCTTGATGCTCCCTGCTCGTGTTCTGGGACGTGGAACAGGAAGCCGGAGTCTAAGTGGCGTTTGACATGGGACAAGTTCGACTCAACCGTAAGCACTCAGAATAAGTTGCTGGCTCGCGCTGTGAGTCTGTGCAGGCAAGGAGGATATGTGCTGTACATAACGTGCTCGCTCTTGAAGCAGGAGAATGAGAATGTTGTTGCTGAAATCTTGTCGGCTAATCCTGACTGCGCGGAGGTCTCAGCGTTGGTTGACTGGCGAGGGGAATTTTTCAGGCGTGGAAAACCTTACGGGATATATATTCTTCCGGGCAATGCGTGGCTTGACGGCTTTTATTGCTCGCTGATACTCAAAAGATAGAGAGGTTAAACATTTGGCGACATTCAAGAAAATTATCGGACATAACTTTTTGGAGCTTTGCAGGAAAGGAACATCTCAGGAAATCTCGGACGCTATAAAGTCCGGAGCTGATGTGAATTACCGTGATGAAAATGTTGATTTCGGGTTCACCGCCCTCACTATGGCCGCACGAGAGAATACTCCCCAAGCCGTGAAGACTCTCCTTGACGCTGGTGCTTTCGTGAACACACCCACCAATGACGGCAACACCGCTCTGATGTGGGCGAGCCTCAGAGGGGATGAGGACATAATCACGATGCTTCTCGATGCCGGGGCTGACGTGAATATGTCCAGGGCTGACGGTTTGACCTCGCTCATGGGCGCGGCAAAGAAGAATCCACCGCACATAATATCCATCCTCCTCAAGGCAGGGGCAAATGTCAGCGCGAAGGACTCAAACGGTATGACTGCCTTGCACCACGCCGCCATGAACAACCCCGACCCGCAAGCTACAGTAACACTCATCAAGGCAGGCTCAAAGGATTCCGGGACTAGAACGGGTAAGACTGCCATCATCCTCGCGGCCATGCTCAACACCCCCCAAGTAGCAGACGCTCTCATAGATGCCGGGTTCGACACTGACGCAAAGGACTCTGACGGCAAATCTGCGCTGGATTACGCCCGCGAAAATCCCAAGTTCGCATCATCATCGGTAATCTCCCGGCTTGAGACTCACACGGTCAGCTGTGATAGTGAGTTCATAGACTTCTGCGCTGACGCTTCACCCGATGCTATACGCCGCGCACTGTCCTGTGTCTCAGACATCAACACTCCCAACGAATACGGATCAACAGCCCTCTTCATGGCCGCAAGAGAGAATACCCCCGAAGCCGTGAAGGTTCTGACAGATGCGGGGGCTGATGTTCTGACGAAGGCATTTGACGGAGCGACCGCGATATTCTGGGCGGCTCTGGACAACTCGGCGGAAGTTATTGACGTTCTCGTGATGGCTGGTGCTGACGTTAACGCGGCAAGGTATGACGGCGTTACACCCATGATGGCGGCGGCAAGAAGGAATACTATCCAGACCGTAACAGCTCTACTCAAAGCGGGGGCTGTCGTCAACTCTCAGGACACTAACGGGATGACTCCCCTGCTTTACGCGGCAATGGACAATCCCAACCCTGATGTCGTGAATATACTCATTGAGTCCGGCGCAGATGACGCGGTCAGCAAAACAGGACGCACCGCACTCATACTCGCGGCCATGATGAACAATGCGGAGGTTGTTGACGCTTTGCTCAAGGCGGGGGCTGAGGTTCACGCAAAAGATTCTGACGGCAAAACTGCTCTGGATTACGCAAGAGAGAATGACAAGCTCAAAGCTACACCTGTGTTCCTCATGCTTGAGAATATGACAGGAAAGAAGGAATAATCTTTGAGTTCAACGGGAAAAAATTTCTGGGAGCTTTGCAGGAACGGACATGCGTGGGAAATCTTAGAGGCAATCCGTAACGGCGCGGATGTCAACGCTGAGGACGAAAACGGGATAAGGCCGCTCGGACTCGCGGTTATGTTCAACAAGGAAGCAGGAGCTGTGAAAGTCCTTCTTGAGAACGGAGCAAAGATGAAAATCGAGGAGAGAAGCTACACACAGCTCATGTCGTTTGTCATGAAGAACCCGCCTTCCTACGAGGTCATAAAGCTGCTCATGGATTACGGGATGCTTATAGATACGAGGGCTTACGACGGGACTACCGCGCTCATACTTGCCTCAAACGAGAATTATTCCCCCATCATTGAGTCCCTCATCAGGGCAGGTGCTGACGTGAACGCTTCAAGGTCTGACGGCATAACCGCCCTAATGATGGCCGCGAGGAAGAACGCTCCCACAGTCATGCGCATTCTCCTGAAACACGGGGCAGCAGTCCGGGCAAAAGACACAAACGGGATGACCGCACTCCACCACGCCGCGATGAACAGCCAGAATCCCGAACTGGTGAACATGCTCATAGCCGCAGGTGCAGAGGACTCGAAGAACGCAAGCGGGAAGACAGCATTAATGCTCGCCGCGATGATAAATGCCCCGGAAGTCCTTGACGCTCTCATGATGGCAGGCTTTGACGTAACAGAAAGGGACAATGACGGGAAATCTGCACTCGATTACGCAAGGGATAATGACAAGCTCAAAGGTTCGGAAGCAATGCGCAAGCTCGAAGAATATTCATCAGGCAGGGAGGCGGTAAGATGAAGAAACACTGCGGAGGAATAGTATTAACCACACTGTTTATTGTCTCAGGAATAATTTTCGCGTCAGGTGCTATAGCGGTCTACACGGTCTTCATGAAACCTGAAGGGCGGTCAGAAATCCCGGTATTGCGGGGGAAATCGGCGGTCGATGCTGTAGCTGAGGCTGAGAGGCTCGGACTCATCGTACAGATGGAGCAGGTAGTCTCAACATTGCAGGAGGGACTCGTACTCGCACAGTCCCCAGAGCCAGGAACGGAATTACGGCGCGGTCAGGTTGTAGTCTTGCAGGTCAGCAAAGGCGGTGAGCTTCATGAAGTGCCAGACGTTAAAGGCATGACCATAACGGAAGCCCAGACGGAAATCAAAGCTCAGGGCTTCACCCTCGGCGATGTGGTGAAGGTACGCGAGCGCAACGTCAAAGCCGGGGAAGTCATAGCTCAGAGTCCCTCGTCCCCCGCAAAAATATCATCAGGCAGGAAGATTGACCTCCTCGTTCAGGACGGAGCAGACGCTAACGGGGTAATCACTGTGCCGGACGTGAACAGAATGACCGAGAAGGAAGCACGCGAGACCCTCACGGCAGCAGGACTCAAAGTACAGGGTGTTGACCGGGTATATAGTCCGTTACTGCCGGAAGGCTTGGCGATTGAGACACGCCCGGGAATGGGCAGCACTCTCCGCGCAGGTCAGGGGGTAATCCTCAAACTTGCCACACAGAGAAGACCCGCCGGATTCATGGACGCTGACTCGAAATCCACATCAACAGCAAACGGCACAGCAAGGCGCGTAACCAGCAGCAAGACTCAGGACGAAAAGCCCTCACAGTCTCAGGCCGCAAAGACTCACGCAAAAGAGTCCCAGCCAGCAAATACCGCCGCAACTCCCCCCAAGCAGGCAGAAGAGTTCACCGGGGACGACTACGCACGACAGCCCGCAAAGGCATCATCACAGCCAGCCCCACAGAAAGCACAGACTCCCGCAAAGACCCAGCAGTCAGCAAGCACTCAGGCCGCTTCATCAGGAGGAAGCAAGACAGCCAGAATACGCTACATTGTCCCGCCTATAGCCCGGCCCATGGACCTGCGCATAGAAGTTACCGACCCCAACGGAAGACGCACCGTCATGAACAGGCAGGTAAGAAGCGGTGAAAGTATCAGCGCAAACGCAAGCTACTCCCAGGAATGCCTAGTTACTATATACTTGGGCGGCGAATCAGTCTGGCAGGAAAGGAAGAATTAGCGACATGCGCGAAATAATATTTGCACCTTCCCTTCTCGGAGCGAACCCCCTCGCTATATCACATGACATTGACAGGCTCGGCGGAAATTATGACTGGCTTCATCTCGACATCATGGACGCTCATTTTGTCCGCAACCTCTCATTCGGCCCGGCTTTCTCTCAGTCTCTCAGGAAGAATTACCCGGACTCCTTCATTGATGTCCACCTCATGACCGACAACTTGCAGATAGTCCTTCCGCTGTTCACGGATTCGGCATCACTGATCACCGTCCACGCTGAGACAGAGCCGCACCTCCTTCACGCCACACTGACAGCCATAAAGGACGCAGGGCTGAAGGCCGGAATATCTCTGTGTCCGCCAACGCCAATATCACACGTTGAGCATGTTCTTGAGCTTGCTGACCTAGTGCTTGTGATGTCTGTTACTCCCGGCTTCGGAGGACAGAAATTCATCGGCTCATCTCTGGAGAAAGTCAGACAGCTTGCGAGCATTCGTGAGGCTGGGAAATACAGTTACATGATTGAAATTGACGGCGGAATAAACGAGAATAATATAACCCGTGCGGTACTTGCAGGCTGTGATGTTATTGTTATGGGGAGCGCGGTCTTCAGGAATAATAATCCGGGTGAATGGCTTGCGGGTATGCGCGGAAAAATAAAGGAGGCACTAATACACCTTGACGGAACAGAATGAAGCCCTTGTTGAGCTTGGGCGGATGATAACGGAACGGCGCGAAAACTTAGGCATGACTCTTGAGACTGTATTCGACAGGACAAAGATAAGGCCCGAATATTTGCGCGGAATTGAGGCGGGGGATTACAGGAATTTCCCGGAGGTAGTGTACATCAAAGGCTTCGTGCGGACGTACCTTAAGCTGATAGGCGCGGAAGACTTGCAGAACGACTTCATGTCCCAGCTGGACAGGAGTCAGAATCTCCAGCAGCAGCCGCAGGGCCACGGTCACAAAAAGCAGCAGGACTCACCGCGTCAGAAGCCCAAGAACATGAACAACATACTAGGCAACGGCTCATCAATGCCCAAGGGATTCAAGCCCGCGAGTCATTTCTGGCTTTTTCTCGTGCTGATACTTGCCCTTGCCGGCACCGGGGCTTACGTCTGGTACGCTGTGAGTTACGGCGGACTCGACCTGCGCAACCTTAAGCTCTTCAGTTTTTCGGGCGGCAATAATACCGTTGCTCCTGCTGAAACTTTCTCGGCTGACGTGAATATGCCAGGCGGAAATATCCCCGTGCCTGTTACTGTTTCGCTTGATGAGACAGTCTCAGAAGAGCCAGAGCCGGAACAGGAAGTATCACCCTACCTTGAGATTCACGCGGTCAATGATGTCTGGCTCAGTGTGTCATTCGGAGGAGGCCAGCCAACATTCCGGAGGACTCTGAAACGCGGCGAGGTAATGCGCTGGGACTTGAACGCTCAGGCTAGAGTCGTTATAGGCCGCCCCACAGCAGCGCAGATAATACTTAACGGCAGAGACTTGGGTATCGCCAACCCCACAGCGAAACGTTCAGAAACATACCTGTACAACCCTGACGGAACATACAGCACAGTCCAGAGACGCAGCAGAAACTAGCGATTAGTGGTTAGTGGGGAGTGGGTGATTGCCTTCCTCACTAGCCACGATTTATTTCTTGCGTTATCATTTACCCCGAAAATTTCACATCACAATACAAAGAGGAGTTATGCACAATGGCAGCAGAGGCAGTAAAGCCCTGGTGGCGCGAGGCAGTCGAGACTGTAGTCTGGGCGTTCGTCCTTGCGATGATTATACGTACATTCATCATACAAGCATTCTGGATTCCAAGCGGCTCAATGATTCCCACACTGGAGATTAACGACCGCGTATTAGTCGCCAAATTCTGGAACTTGTTTTTCCCCCCGTCAAGAGGCTCGCTGTATGTCTTCCGTTATCCTGTTGACCCAAGCAGGGATTTCGTCAAGAGAATCATTGCCATCCCCGGCGACACAGTAGACATCAGGAACGGAGTCGTCTACATCAACGGCAATCCTACAGAAGAGCCCTACGTCAAGAATCATGACCGCTACACTATGAGGAAGAGCAATGTGTTTCCGCAAGTGCCTTTCACTGTCCCGGAAGGAAAGTATTTCATGCTTGGCGACAACAGGGGCAACTCACAGGACAGCCGCTTCTGGGGATTCGCTGACATTGACGACATGAGAGGCCCGGTGTTTTTCCGTTACTGGCCGCTTAACCGCATAGGCATTCCGAGATAGCACCATGCCCCGCACAGTATGGTATCCCGGCCACATGGCCAGAGGAACGCGCAGACTGCTGGAACTCGCAGAACGCCTTGACGTTATCGTTGAGGTGAGAGACTCACGCGCTCCCTCGTCAACATCATCACCCCTGATGAAGCGTCTCGCGAAAAACAAGCCGGTAATCCGCGTGTTGTCCCGCAAAGATCTTGCCGACCCCGAAAAGTTAGCGTTGTGGCTTAAGGCGGTGAAGTTCTCGTACTCAGCCGACCTCAGAAAGCGCGAGGGACTCCCTCAAATCAAGCGGGCAATAATGAGCTTCAAGCCTCCTCACAGGGAAGTGCGTCTTGCCGTAGCCGGGATTCCGAATGTGGGAAAGTCATTGCTTCTGAACCTTCTTGCGGGGAAATCTTCTGCCACTGTCGGCAACATTCCGGGCGTAACAAAGTCTGTCAGCTGGTACAAGAATGACAACATGCTAATCGTAGACAGTCCCGGAATACTGGATCCACACGCAGAGCCGGGAGCGCATCTAGTGTTGTCGTGGCTTGGGTGCGCAAAGGCTGAGGTTGTCGGAGGCTGGGAGAACGCCGCATTGTCTCTCGTGAAATTTCTGGCACATAACGACATGGCCGGGATGATTCCTGCTGAGACTGACGAAATCCCCGCGCTGACTCTCGAAAATGTCGGGCGGAAATGGGGCTGCCTTATTTCGGGCGGAAGGGTGAACATGGAGCTTGCCGGGCAGAAATTCATCGAGGCTTTCAGTTCCGGGAGACTTGGCCGGGTATGTCTTGAGGTTCCGGGCGGTGAAAGGGCTGTTGACTTCCTTGCAGATGAGGCAGCTGACGTTGTTTGACGACATAATACCCCCTCTGCGCTGTGAACATGACGAGGCGGTGTACCACTTAGACAGGCTGAAGGAGCGCGGAGTCATCATCGGAACAGACGAAGCCGGGCGCGGTTCACTGGCCGGGCCTGTTGTGGCGGCGGCTGTATGTCTGACACAGGAGCAGGAAGACTCATTGACGGCAATCGGCCTGAAGGACTCGAAGCGTCTTGCGCCTAATGTGCGTGAGAGGCTCTTTGCGGCCATGAATGAGGCGGGTGTGATATGGCGGGCGTATATGGCGGATAATCTCAGGGTTGACCGGGATAACGTGCTTAACGCATCACTGTGGGCGATGGGCGAGTCGGTCTCAAGAGTCGCAAAAATCACGGGCAATGCAGGGTGTGTTATCGTTGACGGCAACAAGAGACTGCCCGATACTGATATTCCGCAATGGGTTCTGATCAGGGCGGATGACTTGATACCGTGCGTGTCAGCTGCGTCAATAGCGGCAAAAGTTATCCGTGATAGATTGATGGTGAGGCTGTCAGTGAGATACCCCGGCTACGGTCTCGAAAGGAACAAGGGCTATCCTACAAGGCAGCATATCGAGGCGGTCAGGCGTTTGGGACTGAGCAAGATACACCGGGAGACATTCTGCCGGAAATTTATTGCGTGAAAGGGGAGAATAACAATTGCCGTCAATAAACGTTAATGTAGACAGCGGATATAACCAGAGCCAGGCGAACATCAGCGCGAACACAGGACAGGGAAGAATATCCACACAGCCGCAGATACAGCACCCCTCACAGATAGCGGCCCGGCTTGCAGGAATGCGCACGGGTCAGATGGTGGAAGGCAGCGTGCTGGCACAGAATCAGGACGGCACATATCTTGTGCGTGTTGACGTGAACGGAATCCCCCAGGAACTCCGCGCAAGGGCTACTGTCTCACTCATACCGGGCGAACATTTCCGGGCATTGTGGGACGCTTCCGGGACTGACGGAGTCCCTGTTCTGAGATTGTCGCAGGGGGAGCTGTCATTCCTCAGTCAGATTCCCTCAAGAGACAGGGAGCTTGCTACGGCACTGCTGGCCCGCGGATTACCCCTGAGCAGTGAAGTCTTGTCGGCGATAAAAGATGCTTGGCGCAAGGCCGGGGGGACGGAAAATCTCTCGTCATTCATTGAGCTTTGGGCGCGTGATGTCCCCATGACTATGGAGAATGCCGCTCTCTTGTCGCAATATGCTGCCATGAACGGAGCAGAGGCCACTGAAATGTGGAACAGGATTCGCCGTGAGCTTAAGGAACGCACAAAAGAAGGCGGAGACCCGGTGAAGGCTCTGAAATCCATGAAGGAAGGGACTGATGACACCGCGAAATTCCTTCAGGCACAATCCATCCTCATGAAGTCCCCCCGCAATGATGTGAACCCGGCACTATTGGCCGCACCTTTCTGGCCTCTCATGGACAGCCCCGCACAGCAGAACATGACCGCAAAAATCTACGTTGGCCGCACAGTCTCAGACGAGTCACAAAAATACTGGCAGGTAGGATTCGGGATTACAGGCTCAGTGCTCGGCGAGGTCGGCGGACTGGTCGAGAGCGACGGCAAGAGCTGTAACCTGACACTGAGCGCGGAGAAAGCATCAACATGCAGGCTCATCGAGAAACGCAGAAGGGAACTCAGGCGTGAGCTTCAGGGAGTTGGTATCCCCGTAACATTCATCGGAGTGGCACAGAAAGCACAGGAAACAGTACGTGATGTTCTTGCGGCCGGGCGGGGACTGGATATAACGGTGTGAGAAATGGCAGACGGAAGACCAGACAAGGCAGTAGCAGTAAAGTATGACAATCAGAAAATGGCAGCTCCCGAAGTAGTGGCAAAGGGAGAAGGATTCATTGCGCGGAAAATTGTCGAGAAGGCTATTGAGGCTGACGTTCCCATTGTCGAGGATGCCGCGTTAGTCTCTGCGTTGATTTCGCTGGAACTGGGAGAGGAAATCCCGTCAGAGCTGTACGAGGTAGTTGCGCGTGTTCTGGCGTGGGTCTACAAGCTCGACAAGGAAGCCTCACCCCCTCCTCCGCCCAAAATGCGATGATATCGGCTCACAGGCTTGGGCGTTACGCTGAGGACTTGGCCGCGAAGTATCTCGTCTCTATAGGCTGGAAGATTCTTGCGCGAAATGTCTGGAACCAGTACGGCGAGCTGGACATAGTATCATCTGACACGAAAGCAGAAGAACTAGTTATCGCTGAGGTAAGGTGCAGGACGAAGAATAAAGTTCAGGACGCAATAGACTCGGTGAACGCAAGAAAGCTCCGCACACTGCTGAGAGCGTCAAGCGAATACGTAGAGACTATCGGCTATGCTGGCTTCTGGAGGATAGACCTTATAGCCGTAACGATTGACACCAGGGGCAGCCTTGAGGACTGGACGCTTGAGCACGTGAAAGATATTACGGACGGCATGAGTGTTTGACAGAAAATTTTGACAGTGCTATATTCCGTGAAATTTTTACCCAACGAAAGAAGGATTTATATTCATGAACGGTTTAACGCTTGTCGGCATAGCAGTAGTTGTTCTTGTGCTGGCATACCTGCTCTATGGCCGCTGGCTCGTAAAGACTTGGGGAATTGACCCGTCAGCAAAAACTCCCGCATACCGCTTCGAGAATGGCCAGGACTACGTGCCTGCTTCACGCTTCACGGTGTTCTCTCATCAGTTCAACTCAATCACGGGGGCAGGCCCGGTAACAGGACCGATTATAGCGGCGATGTTCGGATGGCTTCCTGCGTTCCTGTGGCTGCTTGTGGGTGGAGTGTTCTTCGGGGCGGTTCAGGATTTCACGGCACTGTATGCTTCCGTCAAGAACGAGGGCAAATCGATGGGTCTCATCATTGAGCGTTACATCGGAAAGACCGGGCGCAAGCTGTTCCTGATGTTCTGCTGGCTGTTCACGCTTCTGGTCATAGCGGCGTTCGCTGACATTCTCGCGGGCACGTTCAACGGCAATGACGGCAAGAATGTTCCCGGAGCATCTGCGGCATCAATCTCGATGATATACATTTTCGCGGCAATGGCATTCGGCGTGTTCATGCGCTTCGTGAAGTCGGGCGAGATGACGAAGTTCGCTGTCGGCGTGGTTCTCGTTGTGGCTATGCTGTGGGCAGGAATCGCAAATCCCATGTACTACAACGCGCAGACATGGAGATATGTTGTGTTCGCTTACTGCTTCATCGCTTCAGTTCTCCCCATGTGGCTGCTGAAACATCCCCGCGACTACCTGAGCGTCTTTCTGCTACTGGGAATGATATTCGGCGGAGCAATCGGTATCATAGTCGCCAACCCTGAAATCCAGATGCCTATGTTCGCCGGGTGGACGGTGAAGAATCAGCCGTTGTTCCCGATACTGTTCATCACGATAGCCTGCGGTGCGGTGTCAGGATTCCACAGCCTTGTGTCGTCAGGGACATCGTCAAAGTCAATCGCCAATGAATCAGACATACTTCCTGTAGGTTACGGTGCAATGCTGGTTGAGACTCTCTTGGGAGTTGTCGCGCTGGTTATAGCCTGCTCTGCCACGAAAGACGGCGGCCTTCCTTCGGGGAATCCTTTCCAGATTTTCGGGACAGCAATAGGCGGGTTCTTCACGATGTTCGGGCTTCCTGCGAATATCTCATCATGCGTGATAATGATGTGCGTCTCAGCTCTGGCCATGACGACAATAGACGCGGTAACAAGAATCGGCAGGATGTCATTGCAGGAGTTACTGCTCCCGTCAGACGGAGAAGAAGCCGGGGTTCTCGTGAAGTTCATCACGAACAACTACGTAGCAACAATCATCACGCTTGCGCTGGCCTATGCATTGTGCCTTGCCGGGTACGCAAGCATCTGGCCTCTTTTCGGTGCGGCGAATCAGCTTCTCTCAGCGTTGGTACTCACGGCTCTTGCGGTGTTCCTGCGTGTTACGGGGCGCAAGGGATGGATGCTGTACGTGCCGATGACGTTCATGTTTGTGGTTACGATGTCGGCTCTCGTGATAAGTGTGTACAACATTGTGCTGAAGCTCGGCGCGGGAAATTTCGTGTTAGAGGTTGACGGACTCCAGCTCGTTATAGCGGTCGCATTGATGACACTTGCGGTGCTTGTTGTGTCTCACTGCTGGAAGGAACTGTTTACCGCCAAAGTCCGCAAAGACATAGCAACGGCATAAGATTCCCCGTCTGTCATGTACCCCCATAATCCCCCCCTAACTTAGGGGGGACACTGTTTACGGAGGGGGGTAACCCACACGGAGCAACGCAGATGAGAATACTTATCACAGGATTACACAGCTACACAGGAAACGCAATACGTCAGCACCTTTCAGCATGGCCGGAGAAATATCACACTGACACCATAAGCCTCCGGGGAGACTCGTGGAGGTCAGAGAGTTTTTCCGGGTTCGACACAGTCATACACACCGCCGGAATCGCTCACGACTCAACACGCAGCAGCCTCAAGGATGACTATTACCGGGTCAACACGGAGCTTGCGTTTGAGACAGCGTACAAGGCCATGAATGACGGCGTGAGTCAGTTCGTGTTCATGAGCTCGTCAATAGTCTACGGGAAATCCGCCCCAATAGGACAAACGCGAGTCATTACACGTGATACTCCCGTCAGCCCTGAGAGCTATTACGGAGACAGCAAGGTTAAGGCTGAGGATATGCTTGCGGGTCTTGACGGCGGTGATTTCCGGGTCTGTGTGCTGAGATGCCCTATGATTTACGGGAGAAATTGCAGGGGGAATTACCCGGTCTTGTCGAGAATAGCCCGGACTCTTCCGTTTTTCCCGAATGTGAAGAATACCCGGTCAATGCTCTACGTGAAGAATTTTGCGGAGTTCGTGCGGCTGGTGGCTGAGAATGGCGAGCGGGGAATATTCTGGCCTCAGAACGGGGAGTATTCCTGCACTGCCGAGGTGGTGAGGATGATTGCGGAGTCTCACGGGCGGAAGATACTGATGATACCGGGCTGTGAGTTTCCGCTGAGGGTGCTTGCGGGGGTTTCGGGGACGGTCAATAAGGCTTTCGGGAGTCTGGCCTACGGTATGAGCCTGAGTGATTACCGGGAGGATTATAGGCTGTACAGTCTCAGAGAGAGTATAGCTGACACCGAGTCATAAAAATACGCGCACGGATACCCCTAGCTTTAGCAATATGGGCGTTAGGTTGGCAAGTCCCCTTTGTGCCGAGCGCATAAAAATTGTCAGACGGGCAGAAAAGTAAGCGGGTAAGGTGTAACAGCTTTTACCGTATAGAGGCTGTGTAAACCGACCCCGGCGAATAAGGCTCTACGGAGCAAACTTCACCGAAAGTTCCCGTCTTTAGGCGTGGGAGTTGTTTACGAGTCCTTCCTGTGAACATTCCTGATGATGAAGTCCGCGAACCTTCCGAAGTCCCCCGGGTTAATGCTGCCGAATATCCTGTGTTCGTCCTCAATGGCAAGAGGCTTCCTGATGAAGTCCGTATCAATCTCTGAAGCCTCGCTGAACACCTGCACAAATTCCGGGCTGTAGAACCATTCAGACGGAGCATTGATGTTTGTCGTGAGAAGTTTCTTATGATACGTGAGAGACTCAAGCGGGCGTATGGAGCTGTAATTCTGGCCGAACGGGAGTACCTCAAGCACACACTTCGTATTCATCACCTTCTGGCACGTCTCATCATACGGAATGGGGCTGTTGTAGTGAATGGCATCGGAATATTTCTGCTCACTGTCAGGAACTTGCGTAATCCAGAAGTCGCACTTGACCCCCGCCTCCGTCAGACGCTCATAGATACTCAGCAGCAAGGGAAGCCTGTCCTTAGCAGCTCCCACAAAGAAGACATCGCTTGAGTTTTCCGGCTGATATTCTTTCTTGGGGAGGAGGCCGGGCCAGCAGTCCGTGTAAAGCAGGCCGTGCTTCTCTGCGTCAGGCTTGTTGAAGGTCAGCCCGGCATCAAAATATTTCTTCAGCTGCCGCCACCATCCCGACATAGAAGCCTGACTCCCTGCAACAGAGTCGCGGAACATGAACACCATTTTTGCCCGCCTGTACCTTTCCCTGAGATACGACAAATACACCCTGGACTGTGAGAGCGTATAGTTCTGGCAGAACAGGAAGTACAAATCATCGTCATCACGAAAAGCATCGTCCCCGAAAACTACTTTGTGCCAGAAAGCTCCCATGCATGACGGGAGAGGAAGACGGTTGAAGCGTCTCGACATTGAATAGTACATGGCATTCATCAGAAACGGACGGGATGATATATCCCTGCTGAGTACCGCGCCGTAAGCCTCAGCAGAATCGAGAAAGCCTCCCCACGTTTTACCGATTACGACAAACTTAGGCATTGCAATTCCCCGCACCCGTTCCGCCCTCAACGACTCCCTCATGACCCGCCGCCTTGAACGCCGTCCGCCATATGCACATCACATCAAACGCAAAGCCCTCACGCCTGACATATTCCCCGTCAAACCTGGCCTTCTCTGGAATCTCCAGCTCATCACGGCCGTTAATCTGCGCCCACCCTGTTAGCCCCGGCCTGATGTCATTAGCCCCGTACTTGTCCCTCTCGGCTATAAGGTCATACTGATTCCATAAAGCCGGCCTTGGTCCTACGATAGACATATCACCCTTAATGATGTTCAGGATTTGGGGCAGCTCGTCAAGGCTGTAGCGTCTCATCCATTTTCCGCAGCGCAGGATATATTTCTCCGGGTCAGCAAGAAGGTGTGTCGGAATATCGTGGGGAGTGTCCATCTTCATCGACCTGAATTTGTACATGCTGAACGTTCGCTTGTGTATACCGATTCTCTTCTGCCTGAAAAACGCCGGGCCCCTGTCCTCCCTCTTGATGATGAGAATACACGCAATCATTACGGGACTCAGAATCACCAGCGCAAAGAGACTCAGAACTACATCAAGCAGCCTTTTTCCGAACAGCTTATACATTCGTGAAATCCTTTCTTGGGATTGTGATTTTTCCGGGTGATTATAGCAGACTTGTTGACATTTTCGGGTTTGCTGATAAAATTTCATGGTGCTTTGAGGAAATCCTTAGCATTAACATTCTGGGAATTGGTGCAACGGCAGCACACCTGACTCTGGATCAGGCAATTGGGGTTCGAATCCCTGATTCCCAGCCAAATATTTCGAGAGATGACGGAAGAAATTACTCCCCTGTTTAGATGCAACAGTCTGGACAGGGGATTTTCGTATGCGCCGGGGGATTGAGTCTCTTGCGGGAGAAATCTCAATATGGCAGAAGGCTCTTGTGGCGGGAAATCTCTTGCGCAGTCTCAAGCCGTTAATCTCGTAAATGTCCCATCAATCACAATCATCACAGGAGGAATATTCATGCTGTCATTCATATTCGTGTACGCGGCAATTCTCGTAGCAATCGGCGCAATAATCGGCAGGAAGGCAAAATCAGCCTCGGATTTCTTTGTTGCCGGGCGCAAGTTCGGGGCTGGACTCCTCTTCACCTCACTCATAGCCGCAAACCTCGGAGCAGGGTCAACCGTAGGAGTCTCTGCACTGGCATACACTCACGGTGTCTCAGCATGGTGGTGGATAGGCAGCGCGGGGATTGGTTCGCTGATTCTTGCGTACATAGTCGGCCCCAAAATATGGAGGGTTGCGCGTGAGAACAACTATTATACCCTTAGTGATTATCTTGACGCGCGTTACAGCCGTGCATTCTCCGGGATAATCGCTGTCATGATGTCTGTCGGGACTCTCGCGCTTTTCGCCGGGCAGCTTCTCGGAATTGCGTGGATACTCGATGTTGCTGCGGGAATCCCTAAAGTGCAGGGCGTGATTATCGGGGCGGTTGTTACGACTCTCTACTTTGCGGCGGGGGGGCTTCTGTCAAGTGCTGTCGTCAATATCGTTGAAGTGGCTGTGATTCTCGCGGGCTTCATCATCGCTGTTCCTTTCGTGTGGACTTACGCGGGCGGTGCTGAGGGCATAAAGTCAGCGGTGAGCAGTCCCACATACTTTGACGCTTTCGGGATGGGAGCAAGTACGATAATCGGCTACATAGTGATGCTAGTTCCGTCATTCTTCATTTCACCCGGGCTAATCGGCAAAGTTTTCGCGGCAAAAGATGAACGGTCTGTGAAAGTCGGCACGGCGTTAAACGGACTCGTACAGCTGGTTTTTGCGGTGATACCTGTGATTATAGGGATGTCAGCGGGGGCATGCCTTCCGGGATTGTCGCGGGCTGATCTTGCGTTACCATCGGCCATGAAGGAGATGATGCCGTTCTTCGCGGCGAGTCTTGCGCTTGCGGGGATATTCGCGGCTGAAGTGAGCACGGCGGATACTGTCCTGTACATGCTTGCGGGGTCTCTCACGAATGACATCTACAAACGCTTCATGAATCCCGGTGTCAGCGACAAGAGTCTTCTACGTCTCTCACGGATTGTTACGGTTGTTTGCGGAGTGCTGGGTGTGATTCTGGCACTGAGGCTTGAGAGCATAATCTCGGCTTTGACGATATTCTACTCACTCATGAGCGTATCACTGAGTGCGCCGCTGGTGTTCGGACTGTTCACGAGGAGGGCGGATAATTACGGTGCTGTGATGTCGGCGGTACTTGGGGCTGGTCTGACGGTGTACATGACGTTCGCGGGTATGACGTGGAATGTTATGGGTGTGAAGCTCAATGCGTCAACGTGCGGAATACTGCTGTCGTTTGCGGTCATGGCCTTATCGTTGGTGCGCAGAAACTCCCCCGCCCGTTAAAGCAGGGGAGTCCCTCTCTCATTCACCAAGAGCAGCAATACACGCCCTCACGATAATATCGCAGGCTTCACCTTTCGTTACAGGGTAGCCGTAATGAAACTCTCCGCTGTCTATGCTGTAGAGGCTCAGTATACCCAGACGACCGAGAATTTCTGCGTACTCTGCATTCCTGTTCTTGCCGAGCCTGAAGGGTAGCCGTGAGTTTTTCGGGGGCTTTATCGTCTTCAGCGCAGGAAAAGCATCGCATACAGCCTTCACGAAATCGCTTCTCGAGATGAAATTTCCGGCCTTGTTCACCGCAATTTTCCCGGCTGCCTTAATGTTCACCGCCTTCTGCGCCCGTGTCAGTATTTCCACCGCATCATTCCCCGTGATGATGTCATTCACACCGAACACGCCCTTGTCTGCTCCCTTGATGATAGCCATCTCCAGCACCGGGTTATCCCATTCGCGCAGGTTGAACGATGGCGCATGAGGGTATTCATTCGGGGCAATAAGTCCGTACATGTTCGAGATCTGGACTGTCCTGTTGATGCTGTGTTCCGGCGGGACATCGGAATACTTGCACAGCGACAATGACACGCCCGAATTGAGCAGCTCCCACTGAACGCGCATAGGGTGAACCTGGCGGGGCTGCTTTCCGTCCCTCACACAGACTGCGGCCAAAGCTCCGGCGGCCTGACCTGTCATCATGGTGATTGGCTGTAGCCTCAGAGTCCCGGCGGAGAAACGCGACATAGAGAGATTCTTCTCGGCGGCAATAAGTCCGTCAGTCTCATTCGGTATCAATATGTTCATCGGCACCTGGAACGGTCCGCGCGGCCTGTTGATTTCCTGCGATTTCATGGTCTCGTCAAGCTCGTACTCAGTATCAGCGTCAGTATTAGCCCCGTGAAGGTCGAGAATATACCCCCCGATTGCTATTGCGTCAGAAAACTCCCGGCTAGTGTGTCCGTCCCTGTAGCTGAGAGAGTTGCGCAGAAGCTCCTCGGATGTCAGCGTGTGAGAGCCGATTATCCTCCGTGATTCTCGCACGTATGGTATCACGGGCATCCTCCGTGCTATTTCCTGCCACTCACGGGGGAGAGTCCGCGCCGCTTCGGGAAGTATCCTGTTCGTGTACTCGTCATCTGGCACAGACCAGGGCTCGCCCAGCTCATTCTGTATGTAGTAGATCAGGTGAAGAGTCTTGATGAGTGCTTCCCGTTCAACCTGCAAACGCAAGTTCCTGTCCTCAAGGTATGACACAGGGAGGCCCCTTCTGCCGTTAATCCATCCGTAAGTGCCGGGATAATCGTTGCCCCAGTTCAGCCCGGTCTTTGTGATGTACTGCCTGTTCTCCGCCGAGGCATCGTAGCCGTAAGGGTTGGAGCTGTCCGGGATTCCCCTGTAGGCCGTGTATGTCGCGAAATTCACGGGGGTCTGGACGGGGTAAGTGTTCCTGAAGTTGTAGCCGTCAGCGGAGAGGAAGCTCTCATAGTTTCGTCTGGCAAGGTCATAGCCGGGCAGGGGGGACTCAGGCTTGAGGTAACCGGGCACTCCTCCGGGATATTTCTTGATGACAGCCGTCCATGTTATGTCCTGAATCATAGCGTCAGGGTTGATGAATTTCGAGATGGAATTTCCCGCCCTGTATGGTGTCTTCGTGAGCGGTAGAATGTCGCCGTATTCTGTCGCGTCAATCAGCACCTTGCAGCCGTAGGAGCGGTTCCCGGAAGGAGTCCTTGCTGTAACGCCTGAGACAGCGCGCTTTGTCATGTTCACGCTGACTATCTCCGAGTTCATGAGAAATTCCAGAGACCCGCGCCTCCTTGCCTCGTTTATCATAGAGATGAACGCTTCCTGACCTATACGCGGCTCGAATGCCAGGCTTCCCGTGTACCAGTAGCATGTTCCCATAGACTTGCCCCGTGAGTCGTAGTAGCTCTTTATCCTGTTGATGAACTCCTCGTATATTCCGCTCATCTGCCGGCTCATGTCGTCCATTGTCGAGACTCCCGCGGCGGTTGCCTGACCTCCTATCCATGTTGACGGCTCTACAACGAGGACGCTTGCGCCCATTCTTGCGGCCTGGATTGCGGCGGAAATTCCCCCTGTCCCCCCTCCTGCTATGATGATGTCGTATGAGCTTTTCGGCTGGTGTGATGATCGTGAAGCTGCTGATGAGATGAATATCAATATGACGGACGAGACTGCTAGCAAAAATTTCCTGACACTCAAAATACAAACCTGCCTCCTGAAAAATAATTGTCAATAATACACCAAGCGTGCGCAATAAATGAAAAACTTTTCGCGCCTCATGCTAAAATTTCCACGTTCACAAAACTTTTCATGAAGGGAGATTTTCACCTTGGCACTAAACTTTATGGATCTTCTCGGCTCGGTCATACAGGGAACGACAGCGTCATCACCTGCGGCAAGCTCCAGAATGTCAAACGCGGGAAGCAGCCTTCAGGGACTCTTAGAGTCTCTCATGGGAGCAGGACAGAGCATGAAGCAGAGAGTCGGCGGCGACAACCTCGCGGCAGGGGGAATAGGCGCGTTGCTCGGCGCATTGATGGGAGGCTCTAACAGCACCACGATGAACAGTCTCGGCGGGAGCATGATGGGACTTCTCGGTATGATGGCGTATAAGGCTCTCAGCGGCTCAATGTCGGGCAGCTCCGGCGTAACGTCTCAGCCCCAGTACACACCGCCAACGCCCAAGCAGCAGAACAGCGATGCGGAGATTATCCTCACGGCCATGATTGACGCGGCAAAAGCTGACGGCCAGGTCGATTCGGACGAGCTGAACAGGATAATGGGCACGATGAAATCATCAGGCATAGGTCAGGAAGGTATGAACTACGTTATCGGCAAGCTGCAGGGGCCAATGGAGACGGCGAAGATTGTCGCGGCGGTAAACGGAAGGCCGGATCTGGCGGCGCAGGTCTACTCGGCCTCGCTCATGGCTATTGATGTTGACACTGAAGCGGAGAAAGTGTACCTCGACAAGCTGGCTAAAGCTATGGGATTGTCCCCGGCGGTTGTCCGTAACATAGAGCAGCTCACCGGGATGAAAGCCTGAGATTATTCGGCAGGAGTGATATTCCTTCTGGCCATGAGATTCTCAAGAAGTTTGCTGAAAAGCTCATAGCCCTTGTCCGTGGGGGGAAGCTCGATTCTTGTTCCTTCCCCCTCAAACACTAACATGCCGTTTGACCTCTCATCGGCAGGAAGCATAAGCCTAGCCCGGCCGTTACCGTCTCCAGCCGCAACAACCTCATCCGGCGAAACTTTGAGGATGTTCGCAAGCTCGACAATTCTTGTGCCGTTGGGGGCAGTCTCTCCGGCTTCCCAGCGTCTTAACGTGGCGATTGACACATCTAGTTTTTCCGCAAGCTCTATCTGCGTAAGGCCGGCTCTCTTTCTCAGCTGCCTTATGTTTGCTGATATGGTCATATTGTACACAGCCCTTCTCCACAAAAGATTGAATGCCTGAATTATACCCGTGAAAATATCTTTACTGCAAGAATATCACCAAGTGTAAACCGCATACAGCAGAAGGAAGTTTACAGTCAAAAATTTCTGTGGTATATATACGCCTCATGAAGACGAAAATATTGCGTGCCCTTGAAGACAGTCGGGGCGAATACATTTCAGGCGAGGAGCTTGCAGAGTCATTCGGGGTATCACGGGCGGCGGTGTGGAAGGCAGTAGAGTCGCTGAGGAAGGAAGGACACAGAATTACAGCGGCAACGAACAAAGGCTACATGCTTGAACACGCGAGCGATATTCTCACGGCAAGGGGCATAAGCTCACACCTCAAGGCCGGGACGAAAGTATCACGGGTGATCTGTCTCGGTGAAGTGGACTCGACCAACAATTACGCCAAGAAGCTGGCCATGAACGGAGAGCCTCACGGGACATTGGTTGTCGCGAACCGTCAGACTGCGGGGCGTGGTCGGCGCGGTCATAGCTTCGAGTCTCCTGCAGGGACGGGGCTGTACATGTCGCTGATACTCAGGCCGGACTGCGATGCGGGGAAATTCCAGATGATTACGGCGGCAAGTGCTGTAGCTGTGTGTCTTGCCATCGAGGAGCTTTTGCCGGGCCCGGAGACACGCGGCAATATCGGCATAAAGTGGGTCAACGATGTCTACATGAACGGGCGCAAGGTCTGCGGCATTCTCACGGAAGCTGTAACAGGATTCGAGAGCGGAGAAATTGAGAGCGTCATAACAGGAATCGGTGTCAACGTCTCGACAAGGAAATTCAGCGGCGACATATCACAGACAGCCGGGGCAGTCTTCGCGGGTAATGATGATACGCGATTCGGAAGGGATGAGCTTTGCGCGCGTATTGCTGACTATGTGATGGCTTTTGCTGGGAACATCGGCGGCCCTGAGATAATCCGTGCTTACCGTGAACGCTCTATATTGACGGGGCGGGATATATCCTACATGAACGGCGGCGTGAAGTGTTACGGCCATGTTGAAGGGGTCGATGATGACGGCGGGCTTGTAGTGAGGAATGCTGAAGGGGAGACTGAGACTCTGAGGTCGGGGGAAGTGTTCATGATTCGCAGCGAGGAGGATAAATCATGACAGCCACAAAGAAGATCACGTTATGCTCATTGTTCGCGGCGTTAATCGCAATAGGCACTCACATACGAATCCCGACACCGTTACTGCCCCTGACGTTCCAGACGCTGTTTGTGGTCATGGCCGGGCTTGTTCTCGGGCGCAGGCTGGGGGCTGTGAGCGTCTGCGTGTATGTCATCGCCGGGCTTATCGGTCTTCCAGTGTTCACCGGGTCCGCGCTCAATCCTACGTTCGGGTACATTGTCGGGTTCATTCCAGGGGCGTGGCTTGCGGGGTATGTAGCCGAAAGATTCAGGCCGTGCTTCATGACGTGGTTTCTCGGAGCTGTGGCCGGGATTGGGGTGATTTACGCTGTAGGCATTCCGTATTACTGGCTCATGTCGAAATATTATCTTGGGAATGAGCTGGGAGCAAAGACACTCCTTCTGTATTTCGTCCTCATGCCCATTCCCGGAGATGCCGCGAAGAGTATTCTTGCCGGGCTTGCGGTGAAGAGGCTTGCGTTGTTCTTCCCTGACAGTTTCACGTGGAGGCGGTAACCTCAGAACTGCCAGCGGGATATGATGTTGCGCAGAAGCCGGGAGAATGAATACTCCTCGTTGTGCCTGTAACTTGAGACCAGGCAGTAGGCTTTTCCGTCTTGTACGAAGGCCGTGACTCTCTGGTCGTTTATGTCGTCAATCGAGTATGTTACCGATGAGGCGCGTATGTTGCCTATCTTCATTTCGCCGGGCCTCGGACGGGACTTTGAGCCGTAACGCAGTCTCAGTGTCCCGGCAATGTCTGAGGCGAACTTCTGCGCGTTGTCCCCTGAGTATGGCCAGTAAAGCAACACCGTCATTGATGCGTCAGACCCTCCGGCGTTGAGCAGGGTACGGCATGACACGCCCGGACCGTAAGCGTTCTCTGTTACGGAGGAAGAAGTCCCGGTAACTGTCCATGACTGAGGGAGGGAGATTGTTCCGGCGGACTCGAGCTGTATTCTCTTCCACGTCATTCCTGCGGCTGAACAAGAAATCACCATAACAGCCAGCACAAGAGCGCAGTAAATCCTTCTCATGATGATACGAGTCTCCTTAATGTGAAATATTCTGCGGTTTGTTGACGGAATGCCCTGAATTATAGCACAGTGTGAATTTGGCGGGGCTATATTCCCGTGAGTGAGAGAAATTCGCCGCCTAATGCCTGAAACTCGCGGACTATCTTGCGTGCCGTAAGCGTGAAAATCTTGGGGCGTGTGAGGCCTGCCGGGACTCCTTTCTTGGGGGACGAGCCGAATAATGTTCCGTTGTTCCTCGCGAACTGGAATATGTGATAGCCCTTCCCGGAAAACTCGCGCAGATATTCCTCCTGACCGTCAATCATCTCATCACCCTTCTGTATGTTCACCATCATGGAGACTATTTCCGAGTGCCCCGGCGTTAATGTGGCTATTTACGCCTAATGATGACAGGTAGCCGGGCTTGGCCGGGATTATACGGTAATCGCTTTCGGCAATGGCATTCCTGGCTACGGAGCTGAAATCAGGAGGGCAGCCTGTCAGAATCAGGTCATAATTTCCCGCTTCCCTGCTCAATTACCGCTGGAGGTGGCTGTGAGTCTTCAGAAAAGTCGATGATGGTGTGAACTGCCCCTGCTTCTATGAGTGCTGGCTTCCCGCAAGCAATATCATGTTTCGAGCCTCATGCGCATTCATCTGACAGTGTTATATCCTTCTTGAATCTTCCGCAAAAACGGTTGCCTGACCCCTTCCTGCGCGTATGGCAAATGCCTCCCCTTTTCGCTGAGGAGGCACAGTGATATTACTCTTTTGATGCCCTTTCGCGCAGCACCCTCCGCAAGATTTTCCCTGTTCCTGAAAGCGGGAACTCCGTAACAAATTCTACTTTTCGCGGAACCTTGAAGTGCGCGAGATGTTCTTTTGCGTACTTGACGATTTCGCGCTCGTCAGCCTCTGCTCCGTCCTCAAGCATGACATACGCCTTCGGTATCTGCCCGTTGATGTCATGAGGCATTCCCACAACCACAGCCTGATGCACAGCAGGGTGTTCCGCAAGAACCTTCTCGACCTCCTGCGGGTAAACGTTGAAGCCTCCAACGATTATAATATCTGTTACCCTGTCCATGATGTAGACGAACTCCTCGCCGCCGTGAGTCTCAAGCCTGACATAGTCGCCAGTGTTGAGGAAGCCTTCCGAGTCGAATCTCTCAGCGGTGATTTCTGGCGCGTGAAGGTAGCCTGGTGTTACTGACGGCCCGCGTACCCATAAGACTCCTTCCTTGTCGTTTGTGTCGTGGCCTTCGCGGTCTTTGAGCTTGTACTCGAAGCCTGGCAACACTGGCCCAATGCTCCCGGTTATTTGTGTCTCGCAGTCGTGGTTGACGCATATAACGGGCGAGGTCTCAGTGAGTCCGTAACCCTCCATGATGTCGCGCCCCAAGAGTGAGAGTGCCTGCTTGTGGCAGTTGGGGTTGAGCTTGTCGCCGCCAGTACAGATTACGCGGATTCTTGCGAGGACTTCTGCGGGCAGTTTCCCCTTCTCGACACTCATCAGCAGGAACGAGATTATCGCCGGGACAACGAACATCACATCAACCTTCGCTTCCGTGATGGCTCTTATCGTTACGGCAGGAGGAAGGAACGACGGGGCAATAGCAATCTTCGCGCCAATGGTGAGCGGCATGATGATTGTTACCGTGTAGCCAAACGAGTGGAAGTTAGGCAGGACTGTGAGGAACGTATCATCATCGCTGAGGCTGGGTATCATTTCGCAGACGGCCTTGCAGTTCGAGGCTAGGTTAGTGTGAGTTAGGGGAATAGCTTTCGGGAGGCCGGTTGTTCCTGATGTTGCGAGGATCAGCGCGTAGTCTTCAGGTTCGGGGGGCTGAGTTTTCCCGGTAAAGGCAGGAAGGCTTACGCTGTCGAGTGAGCATGTGAGGAACGGCCAGTTTTCCGCAAGCTCCGGGATTTTGTGTTCTGCTATGACCGCGAAGGGCTTTATGAGTTCGAGAGTCCCTGTGAGGGATTCGAGTCCGGCTTTCTCGTTGAGGGGGCAGAATATCCCGCCGAGTCTCCACACTGCGAGCGACAATGCCGGGATCAGCGGTGAGTTCCTGAGCATGACTACGAGCTTCTGTCCTCGCGTGAAGCCTGAGTTGCGGAGGACTGCCTCACAGCTTTTCACGAGCGATAACATGTCGGAGCGTTTGTACCATTTTCCGTCCCACCAGTAGCAGGGGGAGTCGGGGCTTTCTTCGAGCTTGGGTATGATGATTTCTTCGAGACGATTCATGTTAGTGTGATTCCCTTTCCTTCTGACGCAAAACGCGCCGCAAAATTTTCCCTGTTGCTGAAATCGGGAGGCTGTCGACAAACTCAATGCTTCGCGGGACTTTGTAGTGCGATAATCTTTCCTTGCAGAACTTCACGAGCTCGCCCTCTGTTACTTCCGCGCCCTGAGTCTTCACGATGTATGCTTTCGGGACTTCACCGCTAATGTCATTGGGCATCCCCACGACAACGGCCATGTTCACCGCCGGATGTTCAGACAGAATCGCCTCGACTTCCTGCGGGTAGACGTTGAAGCCGCCCACGATGATGATGTCAGTTACGCGGTCGAGAATCTTGATGTAGCCGTCCGAGTCAATCTGCACATAATCCCCCGTGTTGAACCAGCCGTCGATGAAGCGTTCCTTGTTGATTTCGGGAGCGTGATAGTAGCCTGCTGTAACGGAAGGCCCCCGCGTCCACAAAACTCCCTCGCCCGGAATCGTCAGCAGTTCCCCCGCCTCACTCCGTAACTGAAGCTCGAAGCGCGGCAATGCTGGTCCTACTGTTCCGAGTTTGCGCACGCTGGGATTAGGGTTGACCGCAAGAACAGGTGAGCATTCAGTGATTCCGTAGCCCTCAATGACAGGGACACCGAAAGCCGCCGTAACTCTGTCGTCCATCTTGGGATTGTACCTGTCTCCCCCGGCAATCAGCAGCTTTATGCCCGACAGCTTTTTGCCCTGACGCTCTAGGAATGACGCGGCGAAACCGAGCATAGTCGGCACAAGAAGAAGCACTGTAGGGTGAGTAGCCTCGATAGCCTTGATGACGTTTGACGGTGGCATGAACCCGGTAACGATGACCTGAGTCGCTCCAAGCACGAACGGAAGAACACAGCATATCGTGAAGCCAAAAGCGTGGAAGTTCGGCAGGACATTGAGCAGTGAGTCTTCTGGGCGCAAGTCCTTGACGTGTTCGAGGCAGGCGTTGATGTTGTCGAGAATGTTGGCGTGAGTGAGGGGTACAGCTTTGGGGTCGCCTGTTGTGCCTGATGTGGAGAATATCACCGCAAGCGTCTTGTCGTAATCATCCGCGGGCTGAGTCTTGCCTGTGAAACCCTCATTGCCCGAAAACTTGTCGTTCCCGAATCTTGCGCACGGCCATGAAGCACCCTTCAGCGCGGACTCCAAATCACCCTTCACTCCCTCAGACAGTATCACCGCAAAGGGCTTCAGCAGGTCAAGAGTCTTCAGCAGGGAAATTTCCCCGGTCTTCTCGTTCAGCGGGCAGAATACACCGCCAAGCCTCCAGGCCGACAATATCAGAGCCAGCGTCATCGGTGAGTTCGGCATGAGTACCGCGAGCCTCTGTCCCGGAGTGAAGCCTGAGTCCCTCAGAATCTCCGTGCACCTGTCAGCAAGCACCGCAAAATCTTTCCTGCTCATCCATCCGCCAGCGAACCAGCAGCATTTATCCTCCGGCTTTGAGGACAAATATTCATCAATAACCTTATCCAGACGCAATTTATTCTTCCCCTTTCTTTGCGACAAATACAGCCGCCATAATTCCCGCAAGTATCATCATGCCTGAATCACAGCCCCCGCTCGACCTTCCTACACCGCTTGCGTCTCTGCTGACATCAGGCGATACAGGGTCTGTATGTTCACGAACTACTGACACGGTGAACGGCCGGGTCTCAGTCCTGCCTTCAGGGATCGTACCAGTGAACAGAGTAACCACCGACACTCCTTCAGTGTAGCCAGCCCTGAGCCTCACAGCGTCCCCCGAAATGACATCAGCCGAAACTATTTCAGGCCGCGAGGACTCCACATCAAGCGAGTACCCGACACCGTCAGCATCATCGAGATTGTAGCGGTCAATCACTATGTGTATTTCCGGCCTTATGGTCAGAGCCGCTCCGGGACGCAGAGTCCTTCCTGTTACGGGGGAAATCTCCGCCCTAAGTTCCGTGAACGCCTCCCCGCCAGCGTACACCCTCACGATGTTAGACGGCAGAGTCAGCGCGCGGCCATGCGAGTCCCAGCCGTGAACCTCCGTCCACACGTCAGCACTCCCTGAAGACAGCGCAAGTACTCCATCACCTGAAGCTGTGATAACGCTCTGGTTTGACGATTGCCACTCTATTCCGTCCGGCGGGAAATCCTCGGAGTTTATCGAGGCATTCTCCGGGAAAATGTCGAGGCTGAACTTCACCCTGTCCCCAATCATGATATACGGCACTCCCTGAAGGCTTGCGGCTGTGAGAGGAATTGCGGGTATCTCGTATGCTCCCGCGTCATATGCTCCGTACTGGGGGCGGAATGTCCCGGCTATGTCGTAGCTTGATGAATATTCCGGGTCATTCACGAAGTTGTATGCGGGCGATGATTTCGTGATGCGTATCATGTGAATCCCGCCTGCAACATCAATGCTTGCCGCTCCGTTTTTCGACACAAGAATTTGGCTGACTGTCTGCCCGGCCATGTCTGTTTTGTCGGCTGAAATGTTCATTGTGCCGATGATGCTGTAGCGTGTGTGAACTGTTCCGCCTGACGCGCGAATGTCATCACTGCCCCTGTTGCCTGTAACTATTGACGAGAATACGTGCATTGTCCCGGATGAGGCTGCTATTCCTCCTCCGCTTTGTGATGTGTTGGACGTGATTGTGCAGTTTCGGAAAACTGTCGGTGAAAGCTCGCTGCCTGTTGTAACGCAGACCGCCCCGCCGTAATCCAGAGCCTTGTTGCCGTAGAATATGCAGTTGCTGAACTCAGCCGATGCCCCGCTACCGTCAACCTCAACTGCGCCCCCGCTGCCTGAAGCCGCATTGCCACGTGTGAAGGTCAGTCCGTCAAATATTACGTGGCCGTTCGTTATGCGGAAGAGCCTGCGTGTTTCTTCGCCGTCAATCATTGCGCCGTTGCCGGTGATTCTTGCGCTCCGGGTCAGAGTAAGCTCCTGCGACAGATGTATTTCCTTCACGTCAGAGCTTATTGTGATTGAGCTTGTTGTTCCTGTGTTGACCTGTTCGACCGCCCACTTGAGCGAGCCTGTGCCGTCTGAATTATTGTTGACGACATCGGCGGCGTGTGAGGGCAGAATGAGAGTGAGCAGAAAAATTCCCGTCAGCAAAAACTTTCCTGCCCGTGAAAAAATGAACATGTTAATGATGAATCCCCCTGAGTGAAAATTTTGTGTGTAAGAATTTTACCAAAACAGCCGGGAAAAATTTATATCAGCAGCGGTGAAGTGTGTTAATGAATCCCCCTTTTGCGTTCATGGCCGGGTGAAAATTCCGGCAACGGGTATGATACTGGATATGTTTCGTGGAACGGTTCAAGCTACACGACAACAAGCGGCGGGAAGAAGTTATCCGGGTCAGGGACGAGGGCAGTCTTTATGTCAGCAGAAATAAGTGCAGGCTTTGAGGCTGGTGATGTCGTTGATGTAACAGCGGAGAAGGGTCGAGGCCGTGTTTGCGCTAAGGTCAAGCTCGGTCAGAAGGCTGCGGTCTACAGCTAAGTACTTCAGCTACTTTATGCCCATATCCTGAACATGTATTCCGTCAATGGCTTCCGTTTCCGCCGCGCTCAATACCCCGTCCCCGTCCGTGTCAAAGTTGAACATGTACGGCTCGAAAACGTCATCCCCGAAGTGAGCCGGGTCAATCGCCACGTCAGTACAAGCATACGAAGCCGCCGTCATTCCCTCACCGCCTCATTCACCGCCCGCCCGGAAAAACCCCGCGACATTAACCGCGCACGTATCTTCCTCTCCTCAAGCCCCGAACGCCTCAAGCCGTCAGCAATATCCCTCGCCCTGTCAGACTCATCGTCAGCGTCATCAAGAGCAAGCCTGATATTCTCACGTGATACTCCCCTCATGCCAAGCTCATACGAGATTTTAGCGTTCCCCCAAGACACATGGCCGTCAACAAACAGCCTCGCATAAGCCGCGTCATCAATCAGCCCGGCTTCTTCCGCCTCATCAAGGAGCGACTCAGGCAGCTTCATGCGCGACAGGTATTCTTTTGCCTGCTGACGGGTGCAGGGTTTACGGAGAAGGTGAGCGAAGAATTTTTCCCGCGCATCATTCTCCGAGTTGACGAGTTCGTGCCAGTCCCTCATGACGTAACCGCAAGCTCCAGAACTCCGCCGAGCCTCCGCAGAATCTCCCTCTTCAAGTCAGGCTCTCCGCTCAAATCCGGGTCAGCGTCAAGAAGTGATTTCGCCTCATCACGCGCAAGTGTCAGAATCTTTTCGTCCCTCACCAAGTCAGCAACACGGAAATCCGTAACACCATGCTGATGTGTACCGCAGATTTCCCCCGGCCCGCGAAGGTCCAAATCACGCGCGGAAAGCTCGAAGCCGTCAGAAATATTCACCATAGCTTCAACTCTCATGCGCCCCGGCTCGGTTATGTCGTTGTTCTCCAGCAGAACGCAGTAGCTCTGAGCATCACCGCGCCCTACACGCCCTCTGAGCTGGTGAAGCTGTGAGAGTCCGAACTGCCCCGCGTCCTGTATCACAATCATTGTCGCGTTAGGCACGTCAACACCTACCTCAATCACTGACGTAGCTATGAGTATGTCGATATTCCCCGCGCTGAAGTCCTGCATTATCTGTGATTTCTCGTCAGCAGAAAGGCGGCCATGAATTATAGCTGTCCTCATTTCTGGCATGGCTGAATTTATGCGCTCATATGAGTCTGCCACGCTGTGAAGGTCTTTCTCCGTCTCATCAATCACAGGACATACCCAGTAGACTTGATGACCCTTGCTGACCTGCTCGCGTATCATCCCGAACACACGCTTTGCTTCAGGCAGAGTGAGTGAGCTTGTGATGATGGGCTTGCGTCCCTTGGGCATCTCGTTCAGGGTTGAGACTTCGAGATCGCCGTATATCGACATAATCAGGGTGCGGGGGATTGGTGTTGCTGTCATGGCTAGTACGTGGGGTGCCTGGGACTTTGCCGCGAGGCTTCCGCGCTGTAACACTCCGAACCTGTGCTGCTCATCAATTACTGCGAGCGCGAGATTCCTGAACGTTACCCCTTCCGCGAAAAGTGCGTGAGTCCCAACAGCAATGTTGATACTCCCGTCAGCAAGACCCGCTAGAATCTCCCGGCGTTCTGAGGCGCGGAGACTCCCGGTGAGCAGTGCTGACCTTACACCGAGGGGGGCAAGAAACCTCTTCAGGCTCATGTAGTGCTGCTGGGCGAGAATTTCTGTCGGTGCCATGAATGCTGACTGAGTCCCGGAGTCATACGCCGCAAGCATGGCCGATACTGCCACGAGAGTTTTCCCGGAGCCTACATCACCCTGCAATAGCCTGTTCATTGGATAGGGCTTTTCCATGTCTACGAGTATTTCGTATATTGCTATTCTCTGGGCATCCGTAATCCTGAAGGGAAGGTTTCCTACAAACTCCGCGAAAATTTCTCCGGGCTTGAGGACATCTGCGCGGTATTTCCCGGTGAATGACCTTCTGCGCATGATGACTCCGGCCTGCAACAGAAATAACTCATCGAATGACAGCCGGTTTCTTGCGCGGATAAATGCTTTCTCGTTCGGCGGGTTGTGTATGGTCATCACGGCTTCTTTGAGGCTCATCATCTTGTGGCGTGATGATATTCGCTTGGGGAGAAAATCTTTCAGCAGCGAGTCGGCGTAATCATAAAGGGCGGTGTCAATGAATTTCTTGATGGCCTTCTGCGTCAGTTCAGACGTTCCGGGGTATATGGGCTGTATCCTGCCGATGAGCGTAGGAGGTCTGCTGCCGTATAGAATCTCGAACTCAGGGTGAGTGAACTGCGGAACAATATAGTAGTTGCTGACCGGGCCGTAAAGAGCGAGCCTCATTCCCTCACGCACAAAGTCCGCAATCTTGTCCGTGAACCATACAACATTAGCCGTCCCCGACTCATCTGTGATTACTGCCTCAGTCCGTCCGTTGACCGCAGAAATCTCCGAGACCACAGCAACGGCGCACTCAGTATTGCCCGGCTGAAGGTCTGCCAGAGGCTTGGGGAATCTCCTGTCCTCGTAGCGTCTTGGCATAAGGTAGAGGAGATCCTCAAGCGTAAATACTTTCAGCCTTGAGAGTGCTTTAGCTTTCTTCGGGCCGACTCCTGTGAGAATTGTTACGGGGGAGCTTAGTCTTGCGTCATTCTTCCGGGGCTGGGCTGATGGTGTCATTCACGGATTCTTCCGGCTGGACTGTCTCAGTTTCCGGCTCAGGGTCTGTGCTGTAGGCTTGGTGTTCGGAGATGTCAGCTTCAATTTCCGCGTCAATATCTTCCTGTGCGCGGTCAATAATCTTCCCGAAATCTATCAGCAGTGAATAAGCGTCCTTCAGGAACTGCTGCTTTTGCAGGTTAAGGAATCTCATCTGCCCTTCGTGGCGTGAAGTCTCCGATTCTGCGTCATCGAGGAGCTTGCGTGCTTCTGCTTTTGCTGACGATAATATTTCCTCAGCCTGTGCTTCTGCCTCATGCCGCCTAGTTTCTAGCTCGTGTTCTATGTTCGCGAGCGAGTGTTCAGCCTTGTTGCGCCTGTCTTGTGTTGACTGTGTGATTTCTTCAGCGGAGATTTTCGCCTGGGCTACTATGTCGTTGGCTTTGCGTTCAGCCTCGTCAAGTTTCTGCTGAACAAGTCCGTCTGCCTCCGCAACATGTCTCTTTGCTTCCTCGTCGGCCTCAGCGAGTATTTTCTCCGTCTGAGTGCGTGCCTGCTCCTCCATATCTTTGGCGGCTTTCCGTGCCTGAATGAGAGCGTCCTTTATCGCGTCAGTCATGGCCTCCTGCTTTTTCACGAAGGCTTCAAGCTCCTGTATCCTTGCGTCTTTCTCGTCAAGCTGTGTAACATATGCTTCAAGGTCATCGGCAACCTGATTCAGGAAGTCTTCAACCTCCGGGACTGAGTAACCGCCGAAGCGCACCTTCTTGAAGATTTTGACTTCTACATCTTTTGCTGTGAGTAAATCGCTCATTCGTGGGACTCCTCTTCCGGCCAAACCTCGAACATGTCAGGGCGCGGCGTAACAAGATACTGTGCCGGCTCAATGAATTTCAGCTCACCGTTGCGTGCGAAGGCTACCCCTCCCATGAAGGTGATGAAGTCTTTGCCGTCCTCGTCAAATTCGCGCTGGTTGAGTGTGTGAAGGTCAATCAGAATCATTGCGCCATTGTTGAATGCCTCACGGAGTCTGCGTTTGTCGCTGTCAGAAGCAACGCCGTTGAAGAGGATTAATTTCCCGCCTGCGCTGGTGCTGCCTGATGATGTCCGTGAAGGTGTCTCTTTGCGTGATTGTGATGATGGTTTCCTGCGCGGTTCGTCTTTGTAGTCTTCGCTGTCGTCGTAGTCGTCCTCGTCATTCTCGAAGCCGAAGAATTTCATTAGGTTCAACGCTAACTGCCTCCCGTAAAATTATCTGGATATGAATACGGTAAATATACCATAAAAACAGCGGCTAGTGGCTAAGGTCTGCCGGAATAATCACGTGGTCCGAACAGAAGAGTCCCTATCCGAATTAATGTGCTTCCCTCAAGGATTGCTGCCTCAAAGTCTCCGCTCATCCCCATAGAGAGAATCGGCAGAGCGAGTCCTGTCTCAGACCGTGCATTTTCCGCAAGCCCCCTGAGAGCCGCAAAAGCCCTCCTGATTTCGCGTTCGTCATCCGTAATCGGTCCTACAGTCATAAGGCCGTCAAGCCTCAAGTTTTCCTGAGACGCAACAGTGTCGGCAAGAGCGGGGAAATTTTCCGGGCTGACTCCTGACTTGCTGTCTTCGCCGGACGTGTTGACCTCGATCAGAACGGGGAGGATTTTACCGAGTTCGCCAGCTATACGGCTGAGTCTGTGCGCTAATTCAGGTGAGTCTACGCTGTCTACTGTGTCGAAAATCTCGACGGCCTTGCGTGCTTTGTTGGCCTGAAGATGGCCGATGAGCCGCCAGGGGATTCGCGAGTCCGTGTATGACTTGCGTTTTGCTTCTGCCTCCTGGACTCTGTTTTCCCCGAAGAAGTCGACCCACGAAATATTTTCCGCCTCTCTCATTTCGTCAACAGTTCTGGTTTTGCTGACCGCCGCGAAATATACTTTGTCCTTTCGTCCTGCTCTAGACATGGCCGAGTCTATTCGCTCACGTATTGCTTCTGCGTTCAATTGTTACCATATCCTTCCGTTTTTGTCTTTTGTTACTTCTGCGTCAAGTGTGAGTTTGTCGCCGGGAAATCATGCGCTCTCCCTCAATGCACCCGGTTGCGTCCTAATACCGCCGCCTGTGAGTTTGCCGCCGGGAAATCATGCATTCTCACTCACTGCACCCGGTAGCGTCCTATCGTCGCCGCCTGTGAGCTTGCCGCCGGGGAAATCATGCGTCATCACTCAATGCGCCCGGTTGCGTCCTATTGTCGCCTCTGTGAGTTTGCCGCCGGGAAATCATGCATCCTACCTCAATGCACCCGGTAGCGTCCTACATCGCCGCCTGTGAGTTTGTCGCCGGGAAATCATGCGTCCTACCTCAATGCCCCCGATTGCGTCCTAATATCGCTGCCTGTATGAGCTTGCCGCCGGGTAAATCATGCGTCCTCACCAAATGCGCCCGGTTGCGTCCTAATACCGCCGCCTGTGAGTTTGTCGCCGGGGAAATCATGCGTCCTCACCAAATACGCCCGTTCTCGTCCTTTATCACTCCTGCATCAAGTATGAGTTTGTCGCCGTGCCTGACCCCCTTCTCGATGAAGAAATTTTCCTCGTCAGCAGGAAATCCCTCAACATCATGTGATACTAGGCTGTTGCCCTGAAGAAGGAAGACCTGATTCTTACCGTTGCGGGTAATCACTGCCGTATCAGGAACCATTATCCCCTTCTGTACGTCCGTAACAACACTCGCCGTAAACCTCCTCGAACGCAATAATCCCGGCGGGAAAAATGGAAGTCTCAAATATACCTTGAGCTTCTGCCCCGATGATTTCACCGCTACAACTTCGGCCTTGCGCTCTTTGCCCTCGTTTTCTGTGCGTATCCGTATCGTAGGATTGTCCTTGTTGCGCAATGCCCGCTCAAGCGATGGTGTAGTGTCAAGATAGGCTATGCATCTGAGTATTTGCGGCTGAGGTACTAATTTCCCGACTGGCTCGCCGCGACGTATATATGTGCCGTCCCCTATGAGCCTTGCGTCCTGAAAGTCCGGGAAAGGAGCGAAATCCGGCCACAGCTTAGAGTAGACCCAGTTCCCTTCCTGGCCGTCAAGACCCGGGAAAAAGTACGCGGGGTAAGAGGCGTACACAGGTGAACCATCGAGAGCCGCTATCATCTCACCCTTTGCTGTCATTCTGGAACGCGGAGAAGGGTACGTGATTATCCCGTCTTTTGTGGCGTACACAAGCTGCTCATCCCACAATAATATTCCGTCAAGGGGCTGCTCCTCGCTGTAGTTTGTGGTTACCGCCTCGATGATCTGGGGGTGAGAGTGCTTGTAGTCCTCGTACCATGTTCGGTATACCCTGTAGGACATGATGAATATGAACATGAGAAGGGAATAGTACAGGAGTCTTTGAGGAAGTCCCCTGCGTTTGCGGCGGCTCATTTTGTGCGCTCAATCTCCGCAAATGCGCTGTGGTCGTGTATGCTCTCTTCACTCTCAACGCTAGCACTGTACCACGTTATCCGCCCGTCATCGTCAAGCCTCACCGCAAGCTCCCGTATAACGTCCTCGACAAACCTGGGATTCTCGTAGGCATGTTCTGTGATGAATTTCTCGTCCTCTCGTTTCAGGAGGGTATACAGCGGCGATGATGCTGACTGCTCAATCATGGCTATCAGTTCCTCGAACCACACAAGACCCTTGCACCTGACCTTGAGCGATACGACTGCCCTCTGATTGTGCGCTCCGTACTGTGATATTTCCTTTGAGCATGGGCATAATGTCTGAACGCTGAGAGAGAGTCCCGTAATCATGTCGAAATGTTTACCCTCGCTGTAATGCGCCTGAAGGTCTATGTCGCACTTGCTGAAGCTCTCTATGCCTGAGACGGGAGCCTTCTTGCGGAAGTAGTACGGGAAGCGGAATCTCACGGAGCTTTCTGACGCGCTGAGTTTCTCGCACAGCCTCCGTGTGAAGCCTTCTAGGTTGTGGGGCGATACACGGCCGCGATATTCTTCGAGTGTCTCAATAAACCTGCTCATGTGAGTCCCCCGGTATTCACGGGGAAGCATCACGCTCATTGAGATTCTTGCGATTGTGCTTTGTGTGCCGCCGTCATGGTACAGGGTGATTATGGGGTAGCTTACGTTTCGGACTCCAACGCGGTCTATCTGTATGTTGCGTGAGTCATGTTCCTTCTGTACGTCCTTCATCGTGTCATCATTCCGTTCTCGTATATCTCATCACTGCTATAGCTTCTGTGCGAACCGTCAAGAAATTCCGCCCTCAGCATGAAGTCAGGAAGCGGGGTAATATTCTTCAGCCTGTGAAATGTCATGACACTAATCCAGCGGAGGAAGCCTGTGAATCTTCTGGGAGTCCCACATTCCGCGCAGCTCTGACTGATGAAGCCCAGCACATTCCCGGATGAAGTACATCTGCCCGTGAAACCTAGCTATTTCCAGCACGTCATATCCTCCCTCCTGAGAATCACACGGCTGTCTGCTGTCTCCCACACATGAATCTCATACAGTCCGCAGTTTTCCCGCCTCACATGGTAGTAAAGCTCGCCCCAAATCCACAACGCTATATTCTCCGCGCTGGGCTGGGGGATTATGTCGTTGATATATGCGTGGTCTAACCGGGACAACACCCGCTCCTTCACGATTGCTTTAAGCTCTAGGAAGTCCATAATCATGCCTTCATCGTCCGGGGCTCCATCAAGTACAACCCGGAGCCTGTATGTATGTCCGTGAAGACGCTCACACTTGCCGTGATAGTTCACCAAGTTATGAGCCGCGTCAAACGTGAAATCCTTGCACAGTAACATTTTCCTCATGGCCTCCATCTTTTGTGAAGCCAGAACCACAGCTCCGGCCTCCTGCGTATGAATCTCTCTATTGCTTTGTTGCACTCAAGGATAATCCTGCGCAGCCTCTCCTCACGCGGCAATTTTTCGTCAGGCATCTCTACAGGCGGGAAAAATTCTATCTCATGCTCAAACGGTGCGCTGCGGTAAATGCAAACGGGTATTACAGGCACTCCCGAAAGCATAGCCATCACCGCCGGGCCGGGTACATTGGTCGCGTCATGCCCCATAAACGGCACAATCACTTTCCCGTTTCCTGCTACATCATTCAGGAGGGCAATGTGATTCCCTGACTTGAGGAGATGAGCATACTTCATCACAGAGTAATCACTAGGCAGAAGGTCAACCCCCATGTTATGCCGCAAGCCGTCAATGTAGGCTGATATGTCCTTGTCGTGAATCCCCTGAGCTACAACGTACATCTGATGACCGAGCCTCTTCGTGTACTGCGCGTACCATGCCGCCATAATCTCCCAGTTCCCGAAATGCCCGGAAAGGAACAATGCGCCCTTCTTTTCGTCAATGAGTCTGTCGACCGAATAGATGCCACGCACAGACTTTATCCAGCTGAAAATCTGCGAGGGGTTGCGCTGGAGGGCTAATATTTCCGTGATAGTCCACGCGAGATTGTCATACATGGCCGTGCGTATGTCCTTGCGCCATTGGGACGGGGCTTCGGGGTAGGCGAGCTTCAGATTCTCGTCAACAACTTTTGCGCGGGGATGAATGAGCCTGAGGAGACCTGACAGAAATTTTTGCGTTATCCGTCCTCTTATACCTGTGTCTGCAAGGTGGCGGAAGATGTCTATTGCGTTTACTGCTAACTTGCTCATTGCGATATGATTTTCCTGTAGAGGCTGATGATTGAGTCTGTGCAGCGTTCGTGAGACCTCCGGGACTTGAGGAAATGCCGGGCTGTCATTGCCATATGTCTGCCCCTGCTGCCGAGTCCCTGATGTATTATCCGCGACAAATCATCATCATCATCACCATCACGAATCATGAAGTAACCATCAGGCCCTAGGATCTCGTCAAGGTAGCCGGATTTCTCCGAAGCTATAGCGACTCCCCTCATGGTGAGGATACCTGCCCTCATTGCCTCGCGCGGCCCGGTGTCGTTGGCGATGTATATCCCGCTGAGTGTCTCAGGACGTAGCAGCTTCTCTGTGATGTCGGCGACCTCGTAATCACCTTCAGGGACTCTCCTTCCGTCCCGGACAAAGACAGCCCTCTTGCCGTCCTCGCTGTAACTGCTCAAGGGGTCAAACACCGGGAATATCACTGCCTCGCCGGATTTCGCACCCTCAGTGAAGAAACGTGAAGGATGACCCGCCCAGTTGTCTTTATCGAGCAGAGTGTGTACCGTCCGTGAATGAAGCCTCACGATTCGCCACCAAACAGGAGCGCGTCCGAACAAGTGCCAGATTTCACGCCGGCGGAAAATGTTTCTCACACGCTCAAAGGCTGCCTTGTGTGAATCCTTTGCGCTGATTACATCGAGGTCGACATTCCGCGAATGAGTACGGAACGCCGCGGCCATGTCCTTTATGACCTGTGCCAGCACATCACTCACTGAGGCGGAAATGTACCAGGTGCATGTGTGGGTGTTCATGAGATTTCCGCCATGCTGAACTTCTTGCGGCCAATTCGGAGGAAGAGATACTTTCCACAGACGAGCATTGACGAGTCAACCTCTGCTTTCTCGTCTGAGACTTTCACGCCGTTGACCGACACACCGCCCTGACGGATTGCACGCTTGGCCTCACCGTTGGACTCACATGCGCCTGACGCTGACAGTATACCCACGACTCCCGCCGGAAGACTCACTCCTTCAAGCCGGGTGAACGGCACTTCCTGTTTCAGCATACCGCAGGTTTCCTCGCTAACGTCAGCAAAATCTATCTTGGGGTTGAACAGAATCTCGCTTGCTGTGATTACGCTCCGTGCTGTGTCTTCTCCGTGTACTGTTGCTGTAACCTCGTAGGCCAGGCGTTTCTGTGCTGTGCGTTTTTCTGGGGACTGGTTATGTTCGGCCATGATTGCGGCGATTTCGTCTGTCGGAAGGAACGTGTACAACTTGAGGAGTCTTTCCGCGTCTTTGTCCTCAGTGTTGAACCAGAACTGATAGAACTTGTAGGGGCTGGTCTTCTCCGGGTCAAGCCACACCGCCCCGGCCTCAGTCTTGCCGAACTTTGTCCCTGATGACGTGAGCAACAGCGGCTGAGTGAGACCGAAGACTTCCGCGCCTGTTGTCCTGCGTATGTAGTCAGAGCCTGCTAGCAAGTTCCCCTGCTGGTCATTTCCGCCCATCTGTAGACGGCAGTTGTAGTGTTCGTTGAGATACTTGAAGTCCATTGCCTGAAGGAGGACGTACGAGAACTCAGTGTAGGATATGCCCTTTTCGGGGTCTTCGAGGCGGGAACGTATGTATTCGCGGGCTATGAGGTTGTTGACGGAGAAATATTTTCCGACATCGTGCAATACTTCGAGGAATGTGAACTTGCTGAGCCAGTCGTAATTGTTGAGGAGGAGGGCTGAGTTTTCGCCGCAGTCAAAGTTGAGGAACTTCACGAGCTGCTTCTTCACGCCCTCTATGTTGTGCTGGACTGCCTCAAGGGTGATGAGGTTGCGCTCCTTGCTCTTGCCGGAAGGATCGCCTATGAGTCCTGTACCGCCTCCTGCCAGTGCTATGGGCCTGTGTCCTGCCCGCTGAAGCCAGCCCAGTGCCATCAACGGAATCAGATGGCCAACGTGAAGGCTGTCCGCTGTCGGGTCAAAGCCAACGTAAGCAGTAACCATCTCTTCATTCATGACTTGGGCGAGGCGTTCTTCGTTGGTGCACCACTCGAAATATCCGCGCTCCTTCAGAGTCTCAAACGCATTCATATTGCTGATGCTCCTTTGTGGGATTCTTTTGTGGCTAATTATACACGCCGTAAATATCCCTGCGATTGAAGACAGTGATTATCGGCGTTGTATGTCGGCAAGTCATCATTGTAGAAGAATGATGCCTTTGACGTGTAACTTTCCTCCTATTCGACACACCTTATGCCGTAAAGCCTGCACGGATATGCTGATTTTTCCCGGAGCTTGCCGTGCAATAGGTAATTATGAATCTGGCCGCCGAACTCATAGCGTAATTGATGCGGGCATTATTCCGTGTATGAATACGTATCTGCTGAATATCTTTGTCTGCATAATGCAGGTATTTATGTTCAGCAAAATATTACGTCCCGGTGTCAGTACGCCCCCTTGTGTGATATTACAGCAAGAGGAGTCTTCATGAGTATAGCTATGTCCAGCCACACGCTCCAGTTGTGGACGTAGTAGCAATTGATCTCCCGGCGAAATTCCGCGTCAAGGTCGCTCCGTCCGCTGACCTGCCATATACCCGTGAGTCCCGGCTTGGCGGCGTAGACCTTCTTCGTGAACCTCTCACCGTAAACTATATCCGCATCACTCTGCATTAACGGCCTGGGACCTACAAGGCTCATCTCACCCCTGAGAACGTTAAGCAATTGGGGCAGCTCGTCAATGCTGGTCTTGCGGAGAATTTTCCCGGTCTCAGTCAAACGGGGATCATCCTTCAGCTTGATACCCTTCTTGTAGTCAGCAAAAATTTCCGGGTTGCTGAAGAGCCTTCGCGTAATCTCGTCAGCATTCTTGAACATTGAGCGGAACTTGTACGTCCTGAAATGCTTGCCCTTCCAGCCTACCCTGTCTTGTATGAACATAATCGGTCTGCCATCCTCGCGCCATATACGCCACGCCGCCCAGATCATGAACGGAGAGAACACCACCAGAGCAATCACCGCCCCTACATAATCTATCCCGGTCTTTACGGCAATGTTGACGGGATTCAGGAGTCCCTGAGAGGAGGATATTACCGGCACTCCGTCAATGCTCCTGATTTCGGCGACCGATGTCGTAAGCATGTACATATCCGGGATATACAGAACCCGCCCTGTTGATGACTCTAACATGTTCAGGATTGAGGATAATTCCTGACGTGAGGCAGTCGGGATTGCTATCACGGCCTCATCAGCATGAAGTTCGGCTTGAAGCGTCCTGAAGTCTGAGATTTTCCCGGCGACTGGTATCCCGGAGATTTCCGCGCCCTGTTTCGACCCGTCATCGTCAAGGAAGCACAACGCCCGGCGAATCGTGAAGGGTGATGAAGTGATCTTGTCGGCAAAAAGTTTCCCGGCCTCACCTGCTCCTAGTATGATTACGGTCTTCATGAGCCAGCCAAGACGGAAGAATATCACCCGGAAAAAGTATCTTGCTGTCAGTGTCAGGAGTATGAACGCCGCCGCTCCGCCAATGATAACGATGAATGAGAGTACGGACTTTGCCGCGTAAAGGTACAGTGTGTTCACGAGAATCATTAGGACTGACGAGCGGAGAATCGACCCGGTTTCGTCCCACAAGGAAAGGTTTCGGAAGCCGTATAATTTCCCGAAGATGAAACATGCTGACATTGTCCCGGCAAGAAAGATGCGGGCTTCTCCTGATGCCTTGAACGGTATACATAACTGGAAGAGTGCTATATCAATGATGAGCTGTAAGACTGTAAAAAGGTAATACGTCAGGCGATGTGCGATGTGCGATGTGCGATGTGCGATGTGCGATGTGCGATGTGCGATGTGCGATTGTACACGGCCATGATTCTTGTGTCAAGCTCCTTTCTGCTACAATGGCTGATTAATGGCAAAGTTATTCTATCATGAAAAAGTTTGCTATGATTCCCCGTAAAATTTATCCCGCAAGGAGACACACAATGAGAAAAAGTTTCACTCTGCTCATAATCACACTGGCAGTTATGGTTTGCCGACCGTCATACTCACACGCGGCAGCAAGCCTTCAGGATTTATTCTGGCGCAGGGCATGGCCGGAAATGGAGCTACAGTTCAACGCCATCAAGAAGAAATCCGCCCGCGATTATTCCCTCATGGCCAACGCTTACAGGTTCCAAGAGAAATGGAGCGAGGCCGTCAGGATTCTTGAGTCGCAGGCAAAGAATTTCCCCGCCTCAGTCAGACCGTATGCAGACATGACGCTTCTTCTTGGCTACGAGAACACCGGGCAGACACAACGCGCATTGACTCTCGCAGAATCACTCTACAAGTCCGCGCCCAATGACCTGAAATATTACGCTGCACTCGCGCAGTACCGCATCAATGACGCACAGGGCAATCCGTCAGCAGCATACACAGCCCTAACCCGGATGCTCTCACACGCCGTGACAGATGAGCGCAAAATCTACACATTGACCCGCCTCGTTCAGCACCCCGCCAACAGGAACGTGAACGATCACGCCCTCCAGCTGTTAGAGCTTCAAGCAGGGAGCAAGGAAGCCGCCTCAGTCTTAGCCCGCCTCAAGAATCCCGGCAACAATATCCGCGTGGCACTGGGAGTCCACTACCACACAGTCGGCGATAACCAGTCAGCATTGAACATTCTCACGGGGGCGCAAGGACGCAAGGCACAATACTACCGTGCGTGGGCTTCTTCCCGCCTCAAGAGGAACAATGACGCTCTCAACCTGTGGGGAAGTCTCGCAGTAAGCGGCAACTCCTACGCGGCAAGCTCAGTAACAAGAATCGCCAACCTCGCCAAGGACAAAGGTATGCACGACTCGTGTGTGAGAGTGCTGGACAGGATAGCCCGTGAAAGGAGGGGCAACGTTCAGGCCAGGGCGTTGCAGTCCCTCGTCAACCTCACAGGCAAGTCCAACACAGCAAGAAGGGACGCACTGGAGGCGCAAATCCTGAAGTCATTTCCCGGAACAACGTTCGCGTTCAATACACTGTGGGCGCGGGCATGGAGGAATCTCGACGCGAGGAATTACGCCGAGGCCGTGAAGCTCTTCCGTCAGTGTGATGCTCCAGGTGTCAACCAGTACAAGCGCGCAAGGATACTCTACTGGCTGGCACACGCTCAGGCTCTCGCGGGGCAGAATCAGCAGGCCGCCAACACGCTGGCACTCCTCAAGCGGAAGTACCCCCTCACGATTTACGCCTTCCTCACGGGGCAGAAGCTCAACATCGTCAACGGCTCGAATCCTAATCTCAGCATGAAGCAGACCGAGCTCGAGCAGTGGGGATTCGTCTACCACGCATACCTGAAGCTCTCACGCCCGAAGGCAAGCACACGGGAGCTTTACCGGGCTTTGCACCTGTCGCGGTGGCTGGGACTTGAGGAGAGTTACAGCGAGGCAAAGCGGCTTGAGACCCTCATGACATCCAGCACAACGATGTACCGTCAGGACCTCGAAGCGTTGTACCCTCGTCCCTACAAGGCGATTGTCGACTCAGCCTGCAAGCAGTACGGTACGGAGACAAATTTCGTGTGGGCAATCATGCGTCAGGAGAGCGCGTTCAAGCCCAACGCAAGAAGCTGGGTCGGCGCGGCGGGATTGATGCAGTTCATGCCGGCCACAGCGAAGGAGGAAGCACGCCGGGCAGGGCTCGCACATTATGACCTGTACAACCCGAACGACAGCATAAGGCTCGGAGCTTCACACCTGTCGACGCTGAAGAAGAATCTCGGACGCGAGGAATACGTCATGGCCGCTTACAACGCCGGTTCAGGAAACGCAAGAAAGTGGCTAAGGGAGGCCGGAGCTAATCCTGACCTGGCGCGGTGGATTGAGGCCGTCAAATTCTCCGAGACAAACGGCTACGTCCAGAGAGTCAGCGCAAATCTTGAGGTCTACAGGCTGCTCTACAATGGCAAGTAGCATTCCGTATCACCTTTCGGATTACGCACTGGGGAAATATTTTCGTGAGACAGGGACTCGGCAGGGCTGGTTACCGTCTGAGTCCCCCGTCATTCTCGCGGTGTCAGGGGGCGGGGACTCGGTCTCTCTGCTGTGGATGTTCAGCAGGTTCTACGGCGGCCCGGTTACTGCCGTCCACGTCAACCACAATATACGCGGCAGTGAGTCGGATGGTGATGAACAGTTCACGGCCATGTTAGCGGCGAGTCTCGGCGTTGCATTCCGGGCGGTGAGGGTTGATGTTCCGTCGGCGAAAATGAAGGGCGAGTCCCTCGAATCGTCAGCAAGAAGACTCAGGCTTCAGGCTCTCATTGATACTGCTCACGAACTCGGCATCACACGAGTCATGCTCGGACACAACCGCGACGACCTCGCTGAAACCGTGCTGTTCAACATTCTGCGGGGGACTGGAATTCGTGGCGGCGTTGGGATGACCGAGTCCAGCGTGAGGGAGGGCGTAACATTCTTCCGGCCGCTTTTGGGACTGAGGCGTGAGTTTCTCCGGGACATTCTCCGCGTGAGGGGCTATTCGTGGCGCGAGGACTCCTCGAATGACGATGACACGTACACACGCAACTTCATACGCCTGCGACTCCTGCCAGAAATCGAGTCCAGCGTCAACAAGTCAGCCGTCGAACACCTTGCTACATTCGGGGAGGACATGAGGAAGGTACGTGATGACGAGGACAGGAGAAGCCGTGAGATAGTCGCGTCATGTTCGGTTGACGGGAGGACGCTTGACCGCAGGAAGCTCCGTGAACACGGCCATGATGGGGCGGGGCTTGCTGTGCGTGAGATTGGGCGGCGGCTGGGACTCACTACGCTGTCCCGGAGACGGTGCGGTGAGCTTGCGCGGCTGATTGTAGCGGGGGAAATGTTCACGTTCCAGTGGCAGGGGAAATTCACGGTCTCAGGCCATGACGGGAAAATATACTTTGGGGAGGGAGACTGATGCAGGAATTATTGGGACAGTTCGAGGAATTACGGAGGATATTACAGCACAGGGCAGAGGAATTACACCAGCAGGAATTGTTGAGGGACTTGGACGCAAGAAGGGCTGACCTTGACCGCAAGACGGCGTTGTTCGTACCGTCAAAGCAGAGGCTCGAACGCGGCGGTAAGACTCTTGAGCTGGGCGAGGAGTACGAAGCGATAAAGGACTTGCGTGAACAGCGGGGGAAGAACAAGATTCGGCAGGACGCATTGCGTGATGACCTGACAGAAGCCCGCAACGCCCTCCAGAACGCCGAGGAAGCACTGACTCTCATTGAGGCCGAATACCGTGACAAGCTCGCGGAACAGTCAAAGCTCTCGAACCTGATTCAGAGGGTGAAAGCATTGGACACACAGCTTCTCAGCAGGCAGGACGCGGTAATCCAGGCACGCAACGAACACGAAGAGTCAGAGCGTGAATACCGTGAATGCTCCCAGAAGGCAGAGACGGAGCAGGTTGCTCTTGAGCGTGTTGAAGTGGCACTGCGTGAGGCCCGGAAGTTCCTTCAGCAGCATTCTATTGATGAGAAGTTGCAGACAGGGCTTGCGGGAATCCAGAAGTGTTTTGCCATGTATGAGCAGGCTGACGAGAAGCACACCGCCCTCAAAGCATCGTGGTCGAAGGCAATTCAGCGCAAGTTGCTGGCACAAAGCACCCTCAACGACAGGACAGCGATGTTCTCGGACGTTAACCACCGTTACGCCGTCAGTGAGAAGAGTTACGCGCGGGCAAGGGCATTCTTTGAGGGGACTCTCAGGGGCAAGACTATAACCGAGTGGCGCGAGATATGCGACAAGAGCATAAAGAAGCTGGCTGACCTTGATGAGCTGTACCGAAAGTTTCAGGAAGTACGTAGCCTTGAGGAAAAGCTGAAACAGTTTCAGGATATACGCCTACGAATCCAGCAGGAGACACGAACGCTGAATATCCGGGACGTAGAGCAGTCCGGGAAGATTCACGAGCTACAGCAGGAAGCAGAACGCCTCGAAAAGCGCGCCGCCCTACTCAGACGCATAGAAGACCTCGACGCAGTACGCGAACTCTTGCAGGACGGTGTAGCGTGCCCCCTCTGCGGGTCAATGACTCACCCCTACACATCGGGAGCGTCAATCCCTGACCCGGAAGAAGTTCACCGGCAGCTGCAGGACACACAGAGCAAGCTCGACGAACTCCGCGACGCACTCACCTCACGCCAGACCAGAGCCGGGAAACTCAGCGAGGAGATTACAGCGGTTGGACGTGATGAGTCAGAATTGCGCCGGCAGATTAACGAGATGACCGCAGAAATTTCGACCAAAGTATCACTGTTAGGACTCAAAATCAGCGCAGGCATCTCACCGTTTGAGGAGCTTGACCGCGAACGCCAGCGCACACGGGACACGTTACAGCTTGCACGCAACGCCGCCGACACCGCCGAGTCAGCCGAACGCGACATGAAGTCAGCCGAAGACGAACTCAGCAAGATTCGTGAGACACGCGAGGAAGTTACACGCATTCATCAGGACGCATTATTTGCCCTCCAGAACGCCCGCGCCGAGGAAGAACAGCTTGACGCGGAAACGAAAACTCAGGCCGAAATCGTAACCAGCCTCAAACGTGAATTGATTTCGCAGATTACGGCATACGGCTACAAGACTCTCCCGGACAAGAATCCCGGCGAGGTTGTCGACAGTCTCACGAAACGCCTCAATGACTGGCAGGAAGGCTCGGTGAAACGTGATGAGCTGGAACGGGAGCTGTCAGTAGCAAACACCAGAATGACCGCCCTGAAGAAGGAACGCGAGTCCCTCCGTGTGAAGCGTGATGAGCTGGCCAGCCGTGTCAAAGCGACCGAGGCAGACCGCGATTCAGTCCAGCAACAGAGGATAATACTTTTCGCGTCAAGGAAGCCTGATGAAGAAATGTCCCGGATGAATGCTGACGTTGAGTCTTTGCGCTCACAGCTCAATGAACGCCGTGAGGACAAGAACGCTAAGGCTCAGGCACTCGACAGGATACAGACGGCGATTCACACGCTTGAGACAGAGACGGCGACGGGGCGCGAGGATTTACAGAGGCACGAAATCAGCTTCAACAAGAGGCTTCTGGCACTGGGCTTCAGGAACGAGGACGATTACGCCGCGGCCTGCCTGACTGCTGACGAGAGGCGCGACTTGCAGAACAGGCTGCGCGAGCTTACGCAGGCAGATCTTGACCTCAAGGCCGAACGTGAGAACACGCGGGCGAAGATACTTGAGCTTCAGGCTGACGGTCTGAGCCGGACGAATGATGAGATTTCCGCGATGGTGAAGGGGCTGAAATCCGCGCTTGCTGAAACAGGGAATGATGACTCGGAATCGTCTGTTTACCGCGAGAGGATTAACGGCGAGATTATCCCGGCCATTAAGGATTTGATGCTTACGTGCGGACTTGAGGAGGCATTTACGAGTGATGATGAATGATGTGTGGGAAGACCTGAGATTTTTTGCGGAACATTTGCGGGGCTTGCGAGTGAGTGAGAGCGTTGCGCTTGGGGCTGGGGGAGGCTTCTGCGTGTCGACAAACAACGAGTTCGAGAACTGGGTGTATTTCCCTGAGCGAGTAACTGACACTGACACTGTGAACATGGCCGCGGGCTTCTTCCGTGAGAGGGGGGAAACGTTCATGTGGCCTGTGTATGACGGTGGCGGTGAAGTACTTGCTGACGGGGGACTCGTTCGCGCGGGTCATCTTGAGGCTATGAGCTTTGACCCGTCCCATGCAGTAACAAACAGAGGCAACAACGCTGTAACTCTGCGCAAGATAGGACGTGAGGCTAGCGGGGCGTGGGCTTCGTGTATGTGGTCGGCATTCGCTTACGGGGACGGCGGGCCAAGCCGGGAATATTGCGCGCTGGTTGAGGCACTGTGTGATGACGGGGCAATGTCGCTGTATGTCGCGGAGCTTGCTGGTCATGACGCGGGGGGATTTCTGCTGACGGATGAGCCTGGACTGGCGGGTGTGTACTATTTCGGGGTGAAGCCGGATTTCCGCAGGAGGGGTGTAGCTTCGGCCATGATGAGCGGGATTTGCGGGCTGTCGGGCGGGAAGAAGATTGTATTGCAGGCGACTCCTTCGGGTGTTCCGTTCTACGAGGCGTTCGGGTTTGCTGACTTGGGAGCTATTGAGGTGTATTCGACAGTGGCAGATATATTCTAGCGGACAAAAATTTACCCCCTCCGTTGTGGAAGGGGTTTTTTTTGTGTGTCAGCGTTCGGGTTTCGTGAGGGGGATTGCCGCGAGGATGAGCGCGAGAACTGCCGGGAATGAGGAACAGCCTCCTCCGTCTGATGATGTTACGGGTGTGGGTTCAGGCTCAGGGTCTGGTGTTGGAGTCGGAGTTGGGACGGGGGCGGGCGTTGGGCTTGGGGCCGTTCTGGCCTTCACGATGTGTGTGCTGAAAGTCCGCGCAGTATCAGCCGCAAGATCTGCCGCCGCAATTATCGTGCCGGGCAACGTGGTTACCGTCCCGCCTGACTCCGTGAAGATTCGCGCCGTCGTCAGCGGTTTTGTGATTGCTGAGGGGCTGAACGATGACACTCCGAATACGCTCCTGTCAGCAAGATACACCCTAAGCTCCGTGTTTGTCCCAACGAGATTGGCCGGGACTGTCAGGGGGAAGGCGTAATATCCTGACTGGCTCACGCTGAGGCTTCCCTGTGTGGATATGATGTCGAGGCTGAGGGCGGCCAGAGCGTTTGTGATGCGTGAGGTGGGAGCTTGTGGTGCGGCCATGTCGGACGAGGCTATGTAGCTCACGCTGTCTGAGGTTGTGCCGAGTGCCTGAGCGATGGAGTTGAGGGCTTCGGGCTTGGGAGTAGGGACTGGGGCGGGAATGTCTCCGCTGGGGTCTGGGACGGGGGCAGGTATGTCGTTGCTGGTATTGCCGCTGACAGTACCCTTTGTGCCAGCTCTGTAACCGTATATCGCACCTGAGTGATCACAGTTCCCGGAGAGTGCAACATTAGCATAATTGTTTGTTACACTGCTTAAATAATCGCCCTCATTATTGGAATAGAGAAAGCCTATAACCCCGCCTTCGTATCCATCGTAGGAGTATAATCCGCGCATGCCACCGCTCGCGCCTATGGAAGTTGCAGACCTTGAACCTACTTTGCAGCCAGTGATTATGATTTTTTCTCCACCTGCGTAACCAGTAATGCCTCCTGCATATGATGCTACAAGACCGATATTGCTTGCCTTGACTGTCCCGTCAAAATTGCAGTTCTCGATCGTTCCTTCACAAAGGCGAGATGCAATGCCTCCTACATAGATATTATGGGAACCGCCCGGGTTGCCACTCACGTTAGCCTCTACACTTCCTGAAACTGAGAGGTTCTTTATGCTTCCTCCGTCATCAACCCAGCCGAAGAGTCCTGCGTTGCCGATATTCCCGCGCAGTATATCTACATTGACTGTATGCCCATTGCCGTCAAAATGCCCAACGAATCTATTGCTCGGCAGATTACGGAATGTGCTATCATCTCTCCCTCCAATAGGCTTCCAGTCGGTATATTGCGTGATATCTATATCACTGGTCAGCTTTATAGTACGCCGCGTAACTGACTTTGCGCGAATTGATGTCATCCCGTACTTTTGCGAGTGTTAAAGCTGAGCTGATTCCCCATGCCCTTGACTCGCTCATGCCTTCATTCTCGTAGCCAGCTTCCCCGTACTCGACTGCTGAAGATCCTGTTGCTATCACTGTGATTACAGCCAACGCCAGCACCATCACCGCATACTTCTTCATGGTAAAACCTCCAGTCATGAATTGTTTTGCCGCAAAAATCCACAATACACATGACCGCGTCCCATTGGGTTATGGTATAATAGCGACATAAAGCAAGGGAGACGGGACTTTTTCTCGCCATGTGTAATAAATTTCTGAGCGGAATAATTATAGTACACCCCTTGTTTTTTTATGGCCGAAATCAGAAATCCCCCGCGCAAAAAAACAACCTCCCCGCTCATCACAGGGAGGCAGCGATAACAATTTCTACAGGGAAAATCCCCCGCTCATTCCACGACAGCAGGAGCGACTTCCGCGATGAACAGCCCTTCCTCCTGCGGCTCATTCTTCCAGATTATGCCCAGTCCCAACGCCGTCATAGCAAACGCCACAAGGGGATTCAGCCAGTTCATGAAGCAGTAGGGCAGGTAATCCAGAGTCGCAACACCAAGCACCGAGCTCACGTACACTCCGCATGTGTTCCACGGGACAAGTACGCTCGTCATTGTGCCGGAGTCCTCAAGCGAACGCGACAGCATCACAGGCGCAAGTTTCTTTCCGTTCGGCCATGTGCGCTCGTCAAATGCGCGCTTGAACATCCTGCCGGGAACGATGATTGAGAGATACTGCTCTGACAGGAAGACGTTGGCCATGAACGCCGACGCTAACACCGACCCTATCAGTCCCGCAACGCTCTTCACGTGCCTCATGAGCGCGTCAAGTATCACGTCCAAGAAGCCGCAGACCTCCATTATCCCGCCAAGCGACAACGCAACGACTATCAGGCATATAGTCTCAAGCATCGATGTCATTCCGCCACGAGTGAAAAGCTGTGTCAACAAGCCCCCGACTCCAGCGAAAACATCCGACGTAACAGACAATGCCGGACTTCCCGCCGTGAACGCCTGAGTGAATGCTCCTGTTACCGCTGACATGGCTTCAGGTGTTGCCGCCTCCGCAAACGCGCCCAAGTGTTCAGGAACGTAGCCTGAGAACAGAACTTCGAGTGCCTCATGTGCCGTTGACCCGCGTACGAGAGAAATCACTATGCTCGCGGCGATTCCTGAGACTATGCCGGGTATTGCCGGAATCTTCATGAACGCCATCACGATAATCACCATCGGGGGGATGAACGCCCACAGCGAAATGTTGAACTCAGCGCGCATCATCGACTGTATCAGAGCGATACGCCCGCCGTCAGAACCCTGAGCAGAGTCGCCCATCATGAACGCGATTATCGCCGTGATGACCAGTGTCGGGATTGTTGACCACATCATGGCCTTCACGTGGTCGAAAAGCTCGCTTCCAGCAACAGCAGGCGCAAGGTTGGTCGTGTCTGACAGGGGGGAAATCTTGTCGCCGAAATACGCCCCCGAAATCACGAAGCCCGCCGTAATCGGAAGGGGAAGGCCGAGTCCCGCGCTGATTCCGATTAACGCGACCCCGACGGTTGAGCTTGTGGTCCAGCAGCACCCGGTGGCAATCGCGACAACGACGGAGATTATCAGCGAGGCAAGGTAGAAGTATCTCGGTGTCATGACTTCGAGGCCGTAGTAAATCATCGTTGCGACAACGCCGCTCTGTATCCATGAGCCGACGAGACAGCCTACGAGTACGAGTATCACGATTGCCTGAATTGACACCTGGATTGCGCCTGACATTCCTTTTTCGAGGTCAGACCATGAGCGTTTGAGGTACAATGCGCCGACGAGAGCCGCGAAGATTGCCGCGAAAAGAAGGGGAACTTGCGCCGGAAGTCCAAGCCCGAAGTGTGAGCCCGCTTCGAGTTCGACATCGACAACGCCGAACGTAACTATTAACGCGCTAACAAGGAGCACAGAAATCGACAGTAAAAGAGACGGACGCTTGCACAATACAACATTCCTCCCAAAAGATTGTAGGTGTTACCCTTCTCCGACTATACCCGACAGTGTCCGCCAGTGCGAGAGGAATGCTTTTGCCTATTGGTCTTGACGGCTTAATTCGGAAAATCGCGCAAAGTTTACTTCATTTCCCCCAAATTGCAAGAACAAATTTTCTGTATCATTCCGCAAAAATAGATGGCCGTCTATAAATCTCAATATGACACCGTGAAGATAGCAATCCTTCTGTGTGTGCTGATATTCGCGGTCTCATACATACAAACCTTCTTCCCGCCCGAACGCAGCAAGAGAATCATGGGGCGTTTCAGGGGACTCAAGGCTAACGTCATCGGTGCATTGCTGGGAGCTGTCACGCCGTTCTGCTCGTGCTCGTCGATACCAATCTTCATGGGCTTCACCAGCGCGGGGCTTCCGTTGGGTATGACGTTCTCGTTCCTCATATCCTCACCGATGATCAATCCCGGAAGCCTCGTACTGCTGATGAGCATATTCGGGGCGAAAATCGCGGTGTCATATGTCGTTCTGGGACTCACTCTTGCGGTTCTGGGCGGGACATTCATCGAGGCTCTTCACATGGAGGGGGACATTGAGGATTTCGTGTACTCCCGGCGCGGAGTCATTGACGCTGACATTGAGTTCCTGACTTTCACACGCAGGCAGAGACTCGCGTACTCGGCGCGTGAAGTTGCCGCTGCGTTCCGCGTGGTGTTGCCGTACATTCTTGTCGGCGTTGGAATAGGGGCGGTGATACACAACTATGTGCCGGAAAAGTTCATCACAGCAATTCTCGGCGGAAACAACCCTTTCGGCGTAATCATCGCGACGCTGGTCGGGATTCCTGTCTACGCTGACATTTTCGGGACAATACCAATCGCTGAGGCACTGCTCGCCAAGGGGGCTATGCTCGGTACCGTGATGAGCTTCATGATGGCTGTTACTGACCTGAGTCTCCCGTCAATCATAATGCTCCGGCGCGTCATAAAGCCGGGACTGCTGGCGGTGTTCGTGCTAGTCTGCGCGACCGGGATAATCATCACCGGCTACGTCTTCAACTTCATGGGGGTGTGAGGATGAACGCTCCCGATGTTGCGCTGATATGCCGGGCTCTTGGCGACACTAACAGGCTTCAGATTGTGGAATTGCTGACGCAGGGCGAGCAGTGTACGTGCGTCCTCCTCGAACACTTCAGCATAACCCAGCCGACACTCACGCATCACATGATGGTGCTGATGGAGTGCGGACTCCTGAAATCGCGCAGGGAGGGCAGGAACACGTATTACTCGCTGAACTGTGAGACGATGGCCAGCTTCAGGGAGTTCATCGCCGGGCTTGAGTGCGGTTACTCCCACTTGCGGTAAATCCCGGCCTGACGTTTTGCTTCAGCCTTCTTCGAGATGTGAGTCCCCAGCACAATATTCCCGAAGCCCTTGTGCTGTAACAGTGCCTTCATCCTGTTCATGAACGGGCAGGGCAGGCGGTGTGAGTTCTCCGAGCATATGCATGACGCGAAATGTACTGTTACATCGTCCTTGCTGATTCCGGCCTTGCGCAGTCTCATTCCGAGATTTTCCAGCTTCGTTGTGATGTTCCCGCAGCACCCCCCGCAGGTTATCGACATGTAGCGAGTCTCAGAAGGATAGCCCTCAAATTTCCCGGCGCGCTCGTAAAAGTCATTCATGCATAGAAATCCAGAACAGCGATTGAGAACGTCCTCACACTGAATAATCACTACAAGTTCCGGCTTATTACTCATATTCATACCTCCTGCAAAGAATTAGTATGTCAGAATTATACATGCGGCAATAAAGGAAGTGTGAACAGTGGCAACAGTTGTAGAACGCGCAAGCCAAGTCAGCCAGCCCTACGGAGGATATATACCGCTGAAGAGTTTTGAGAGGATTACCTTCAATGATGAATTTACTCTCAATGCTGATGAAAATGTTAACGGACAATTAATCGGGTCTGCTGTGGAATATCTGACAAGATTCCTCTTCATGCCGAAAGACAATTCCCCCGTCAATAATATGCTCAAAGCCTTTGATGTGTCATTACGCGGTGCTGCTATGGCAAAAGAAATTTTCGGTATCAGCGATGCCCTTGATGTTTACCGTGAAATCTTCCAGAACATGCTGCAGTCAGACAAGAACGGTGTCATAGCGAACGCCTGCAAGCTGGTAACATTTGACGCTTGGTACCGCAATCCCCTTCAAGCCGTGCCCGATGCCTGCAAGACCGTTAATCCCGACAAAGCTACAATCGAGAACATACACATAATGCTGAAACGCAGCGTATCATTCTTCAGGGAACAGGGCGGTGTTGTGCAGAGCGGATTTGACTTTGCGCCTTCTGGATACACTTCTACGGTCAGCAATGGGGACGGAGATTTTCTCACAGCTGATAGTCTCTGGGATATGAAGGTATACAGAGCCACGACGAAAATCACCAAGAAGCAGACCCTGCAAATTCTCATGTACTGGATAATGGGACAGCATTCCGGGCAGGAAATCTTCAGGCACATAACGAGAATAGGCATGTACAACCCCCGCTTGAATGCGGCATATGTTCTTGACACGGCGAAAATTTCAGCAGAAGTTATCCGCGAGGTGGAAGACAAAGTAATATGCTACTGACTTCACACAGCCTTCTTGAAGTCTCCCCTGTCAGCAACAATCTCATACCCAATCCTCCGCATCCTGTTGCTGAGACATTCACGGCACTGCGCGGACTCTTCGCCTGTGCATATCTTGTTGTCGTAAAGCTCATACTTCTTCCTCACGTTTACGGGCGACAAGTTCGGCATTACCACGTTTGCCCCGGCCATGATTCCCTTCTCGCGCCCTACAGGGTCAACAGTCCCAAGCGCAGTAGTGGCAGGGAGCAGTACAGCAGGGTGTATCAGACGTATCACCGACAGCAGGTAGCACGTAAGCTCAACAGTCCCGGCGGGAAAATCACGGAACGGCGTATCCTTGTGGGGGATGAAAGGCCCTATTCCGCACATTTCCGGCCTGAACGTCTCAACAAACTTCAAGTCCTCCGCAATATTCCGCGCTGTCTGGTACGGACTCCCAACCATGAATCCGCAGCCTACCTGATAGCCCAGTTCCCGCAACTTACGCAGGCAATTCATCCTGTTTTCCCACGACATGGCCGCCGGGTGAAGCCGCGAATAATGCTCACGGTCAGCTGTCTCATGCCTGAGCAAATATCGGTCTGCCCCGCAGGAACGCAGGAACTTGTAGCTGTCATAGCTCCTTTCACCCATAGAGAGAGTTACAGCGCAGTCGGGGTGAATGGCCTTGATGTCTCTCACGATTCCGCCAAGCACCTCATCGCTGAAGTAAGAGTCCTCGCCTCCCTGTAGCACGAACGTCCGAAAGCCCAGCCCGTAACCCTCATCAGCACACGCGAGAATCTCATCATGACTCAGCCTGTAACGCTCTACATTCCCGTTGCTCCGGCGAATCCCGCAGTAGTAGCAATCGTTACGGCAGATGTTGCTGACCTCGATTAGTCCCCGGACGTAGACACTATTACCGTAAATCTCACGCCTGACCTTGACCGCAAGAGTACGCAGAAGCCGGGCTGACTCCTCATCACGCCCGGTGATTAGCGACTCGTACTCGTCAACGCTGAGGGAATGAGTCTCTGACAGTCTGCGGATTAGCTCTCTCACTTCGAGAAGGCTATTGTTACGCTGACCCCATCAAGGTTGCCGATTTTCCCGGACAACGCCGAAATCACGTCCTGCGGTGCGTCAAGGGCTATGCTGATGATGTTGATGTTCTTCTGGTGATAGGGAAGTCCCATCCTGCCGATTATGTGCTGCCTGTACTCGTGGAGCGTGTTGTTGAGGGACTCGATTGATGATGTGTTCTCCACGATTATGCTCATTACCGCTACTCTTGTCTCCATTGTGTTAATCCTCCTATCTGTAATCCGGGTAAAGCTCTTTTGCCCGCTCGTCTGACACCTCGAAATGCTGGTAGTCCTTGAGGCTCTTCCATTCCCCGCCCCACTCAAAGCCGCGCTCAGTGAACAGCTTGTAGCACAAGTCCCCCTTCTCTATCTTGTACGGGAAGCTCTTTGTCCTGTCTACATATTCTCCTGCTGTTGACGGCTCAAGGATTGTCTCTTTGTCCGTAACCCGTATGTAGGGATTGTACAGCGTGTTGATGTCGACCGCCAGACCCAGACCGTGCTTCGAGATTCTCGTTGAGTGAGTGATGAATCGGAAGTTGAAGCAGGATGAATTGTTGTCGCGCATTGATGTCTCATCGTCAGCATCATACTCATCCACAAGCCTGACCCGCTCGACCGGGTAGCCAGCCTCGTAGAGTCCCCTGAAGATTTCGAGAACGTCAGAGGCTATGTGTACGCTGCAAATCATTTCGCCCTCGTGGGTATTGCCATTGATGTCCTTGTGGAGGACTCGCAGGTAGCGCAGATCCTCAAGGGGGATGGGGCAGTTGTCCTTGTAGGATTTCCCCTGAATGCGGGCGAATATCTCCGGGCTGATTTCCGAGATGGTGAAACCCTCAGTGCCTGCGGAAAAAGATTCGTGAGCATGAAACGCAAGCAGAAGGACTCCTATAGCGACCATAAATTTTTTCATGGTAAATGCAATCACTCCTTCGATGGCAAATATTTTAACGTGATTTTCACATAGTCCGCAAGATATATAATTTCACGGACTCTATACAGGAGAGGGATAACTTATGCTTTCACATGAGCAGTACGACAACTACATAGCTATACTGCGTGAGGAACTGGTGCCTGCTATGGGCTGTACCGAACCAATCGCAATAGCATATGCCGCGGCAAAAGCACGTGAAGTGTTAGCTGAGGACGCAGCACACCTAAGAGTTTCGTGTTCAGGAAACATCATCAAGAACGTCAAGGGTGTAATCGTCCCCAATTCAGGAGGCCAGAAGGGTATCGAGGCTGCTGCGATTCTGGGGGCAGTCGGCGGTGATGCGTCAAGGGAGCTTGAAGTCATCGCAGGGACAACGGAAGAAGCAAGAGCATTGACACGCAAACTTGTCCGGGAAAATTTCTGTGATGTCTCACTCGCTGAGAACGTGCCGAATCTCTACATTGAGGTTACAGCAGAAGGCAAGTCTCACATATCAGCCGTCCGTATCGAGGACTCACACACGAACATCACCCTCATTAAGCGCGACGACGGGACAATCTTTGAGCGTTCACCCGAAAAACCCAGCGTTGAGTCCCAATCACCGTCAGCCGACAAAAGCACAATGACATTGCGGGGGATTATCGATTTTGCTGACAGTCTGAGGCTCCCGGACGCTGAAGAAATTTTCGCCCGTCAGGTTGAGTACAACGTGAGAATCTCGCAGGAGGGTCTCGACAACAAATGGGGTGCGTGTGTGGGCAAGACCATGATTGAGACGTGGGGCGATGACGTGAGGACCTGCGCATGTGCGAGGGCTGCGGCGGGGAGTGATGCCCGTATGAGCGGCTGCCCCCTCCCGGTAATCATAAACTCAGGGAGCGGCAACCAGGGAATCACGGTAACACTTCCTGTTGTCGAATACGCTGAACGATGGCGCATATCACGCGGGAAAATGTTCCGTGCGTTGGCCGTCAGCAACCTCGTATCAATCTACATCAAGCACTATATCGGGTCATTGTCGGCGTTCTGCGGTGCGGTCAGTGCTGCTTCAGGAGCAGGGGCGGGGATAACGTACATGGCCGGGGGGAACTACGCGAGCATTTCACGGACAATCACGAACACTCTGGCCAATGTCGGCGGGATTGTGTGCGACGGGGCGAAACCGAGCTGCGCGGCGAAAATAGCGTCCTCAGTCCACGCGGCTATTCTCGCCCACCACATGAGCATGAACGATGACGAGTTCCGCGGGGGAGAAGGCTTCGTTGAGGATGATGTAGAAGCGACAATCAAGAACATGGGGTATATCGGCAAGGTTGGCATGAAGGAGACTGACCGGGAAATCCTGAACGTTATGATTGACCGGGTTGACGTGGACTCGTGCCTGTAGTGTGAGGTTGTCCCGTCCGTGCGGAAAACTGCGGGCGGGATTCTGCTCTGGTCTGATATAATTTCGGCAGCATTCCCAGCAGAAAGGATGACAGGAAATCTTGACACAGCCGGATAATCTCGCTACAATCAAGCCACAAGCCACAAGCCACAGCCATAATTCTGTCCTCGTATCAGTCATAATTCCCGCCTACAACACAGCACAGTACATACACCGCGCAATAGGCTCATCACTCATACAGACACACAGAAACGTTGAAGTCCTAGTGATAGATGACGGCTCAACAGATGACACGCTGAGAGTCGCCCGGTATTTCGCCGGGACTGACAGCAGGATACGTGTCCTCACGCAGGAAAATGCTGGGGTGTCGGCGGCAAGGAACTACGGAATCCGTGAGGCTCATGGAGAATATCTGTACTTCCTCGACTCGGATGACTGGCTGGAGCCTGATGCAATCGAGACGCTGCTTGACGCTCAGAGTGAACACCCTGACTGCGTGATTTGCGCCAACATTTTCGCGACTAGGATTGAGGGTAGCACGGCTCTGCTCTATGTCAGCCCCGTAAGAATGATGATGCCTCCGCATAATGTCAGCCTGAGGGAAATAGCTGCGACTTACTGCGGCTTGGAACAGTCTGATGTATTCCACCACCTCCATGCAAAACTTTTCCGCGCACCAGTGAACACAAAATTCCTGGAAGGATGTGTATACGCTGAGGATGCTGCCTTCTTCATCGAATACTTTATGCAGTCAGGCGGGAAGGCATACTATATCAACAAGCCAGTTCTGAATGTCTTTGAGCGCAAGGGAAGCGTTGTAAGAGGCAAATATAATCCACAGATTTTTACCTCACTAATTGAAGCCTACAAGATTATCATCGGTCTGGCAGATGATGACGAAATCAAACAGTTAATGCTGGCCAGTCTCAATATCCGAATGTCCCACTGTCTTGTGTGGAGCGTCAGATATAGAGCCGGCCTAAACGAAATCAACCGCATAAAATCAGCACTGAGGTCTTCCGCATGGCTCACGATAAAGCGCAGGAATATCCCCCTTGGTGTCAAACTGAAGCTCATTCTCGGAGTATATGCCCCTCTCCCTGTCTACAAGGCTGTTGTCATAACGTGGAACTGGCTCAAGTCCCTGCGCGGAGAAAAGAGACACGGCGAGGAGGTCATCCCAAACTGGCAGGATTTCCCCAAAGCACCCTGTGAGTAAAAATATTCCCCCAGTCGCAAAAGGCCGGGGGATTTTTTTTCTGCTTGTCTACGGATTTATCCCTTCCACTTGTTTTCTGTTCCGTTGATGATTCTCACAATGTTAGTACGATGCCTCCATACACAGAGCAGTGCCAGAAGTGCCGCAAGAACAGTGAATGTTACAGGCGCGCCCAGCATAGCGAAGCACACTGATATAGCCGCAAGCGACAGCATAGACGCAAGAGAGACGATATGAGTTGCCCACCTGAGAACGTACCACAGTCCCCCCGCGAAAAGAACCGCCGCGAATGACTGATACGGCCAGATGAAGAACAGCGTCCCGTAAGTTGTCGCTACTCCCTTTCCGCCCCTGAACTTGAGCCACACAGGGTAGTTATGTCCCACGACAACAGCGAATGCCGACACAGCCGCGATGATTTCCTGCTCCTCAGCTGGTGCTATGTGTGCCGCCAGAAGCAGCGCGAACGCACCCTTGAGCATGTCGACGATTGCCGTGAACCATGACCACACCGGCCCCATTGCCCTGCCTACGTTGGTTGCCCCGATTGCCCCAGAGCCTATTGTGCGTATGTCCAGCCAGTCGCGTTTGCCGGAAGAGTCTTTGTGGAAGAGTTTGGTTACTATGTAGCCGGTCGGAAATGACCCGATGAGGTACGACACTATCACCCATAAAATTATGCTTCTCACTGTAATTGCTCCTTTCTGTATCTACTCACTATCACTTTTCCCGCTGATACGGTCTGAGCCTTCTTTTATGCCGAGGCTCGCAAGATCCTTGTCCTTGAGGATGTCCCACCTGAAATTGAGCGCGAGAAGGAACAACGCCGAGAACGGATCCACTCTCCACTTCGCATTGTCGCTGAAGCTGTCATGAAGTGTCCTGAGCTGGCGTAATCCCTTGTCATCATTGTCCATGTCATCAAGAAAGCGTTTGACTTCCGGCAAAGTATCAATCCCTGAAGCCCTGAGAATTTCTGAGAGGTGCAAGAAACTTTCACGGAGATATTTCGCGTCAGGAGTAAACTCAGGAAAGCCCGCAGAAATTGCATTAGCGTTCCATTTGCCCAATAATGACGGGTCATCGTGAAACAATCGGTACAGTTCCTCATCAGTGAAGACAGTCTCAGCCGCTACAGGTTCGGGGGCTTTGTTTGCTGACGGCGGGACTAAGACAGCTTCATTCTTGATTTCGTCCCTGAGAGTGAGAAATCCCTTGTCGGCCTTCTCCAGCATTGCGCCGAGCAGGAACAATTCGCGGGTAAACTCCTCTTCTGACTCTTTGCTCACTGTCTGGCTTACTTTGGGGACTATTGTTGCCCATGCTTCTTGCAGCAGCGTGCGTAACTCAAGACGAAAATTCAGATCCTTGTACTTCTCCCATTCCTTGAGGGTTGAGCGTGATTGTGAGAGTGAGAGTATGTATACTACAGCGGGGTAACCGAAACGTCCGGGGTCTTTGAGGACTCTTGAGTTTGACGGGAGGGAGCGCGAGGTGTCAACGTTGAACTCAGACTTGATGAGAGACTCTATCCTGAGAACGTCAGCAGGAAACCTCAGCAAGACTCTTATCGTAACAAGGTCAACCCCGGCGAGATCTTTCTCCTCCAGAGTCGTCAGCATACGCAGGAGTTCAGCGGGAGGCTCTGCCCATCCTTCAATCGCATAAAACTCTACGCCTTCGACTTCAACGAGGTCTTGTATCAGGTTGCGGATTCTTGCGGCGTATTCCTCGTAAAGTTTGAGGCTCTCAACGTATCTTATTCCGATTTCGTCAATCCTGCGCTTGTTCATGCGGAAATTGTATCACAATGCTGTTATTTCACCCTGCCTTGCATTTCCTCTGTGCCTTTCATGATGACTTCATTCATGCTGCCAGTCCTGTAGCCCTTCATATCGAGAGTTACATACGGGAAACCGTACTCCCTCAGTGCTTTATAGACCCGGCTTCTTATGTCATCCGCTATAATCCGGGAAAAATCCTCCGGCAGTGTCTCGATCCTCGCAACGTCCCCGTGAACCCTGACTCTAATCTGACGGAAGCCCATCGACAGCAGCAGCTCTTCAGCCCGTTCAACCATGCGCAGTTTCTCCGGCGTAATCTCCTCGCCGTAAACGAACCTTGACGCGAGGCAGGCGAAAGAAGGCTTGTTCCACGTGGAGAGTCCAAGCTCACGCGAAATTTCACGGACATCATTCTTGGTGAGTCCGCATTCACGCAGGGGGCTGATGACTCCCAGCTCGGCAAGTGCCTTCATGCCCGGGCGATAATCACCAACATCATCGAGGTTTGAGCCGTCAGCAACGTGTGTGATACCCTGCTGGCGGGCGGCATTGATGATTCGGGTGAACACTTCGCGCTTGCAGAGATAACAGCGGTCGGGTGGGTTTGCGGTGAAACCGGGGATTTTTGCCATGTCGATATTCTCAACCGCGAGGGTTATTTGGTTCAGCATACAGAATGTTATAGCCTCGTGCCTTTCGCGCGTGGATATGAACGGGGCTAATGCTGTTACGGCTATTGCTTTGTCCCCTAATACATCATGAGCGACTTTGAGCAGTAATGTGCTGTCGACTCCTCCCGAAAACGCAACGGCTACGCTTCCGAGTGAGGCTAGATATTCCTGAAGTGATGTGAGCTTGCCCATGTGAGATTACCTCCCTGTATATACAGAAAAGCCCTCCACACTTGGTAGAGGACTCAATCTAGCGGAGAATGGAGGATTCGAACCCCCGGAGGCTTGCACCTCAATTGATTTCAAGTCAACCGCCATCGACCGCTCGGCCAATTCTCCGTGAAAACAGGCGGAATTATAGCACATAGTGTAGAATTTTGCACAAATCCAATTTCACAGGGGGCGGGAAAATGTCAGATTACACGGTCTCGAAGGTGTATCAGTCAGACAAGAGAGCTAATGCGCAGGTTGAGCGGCTTTTGCTGGACGAGGGGATAAGGCGCGACAAGAATCTTGATTACACGTGTGCTGTCTATGATGAGGACTATAACATTGCGGCGACCGGGAGCTGCTTCGGGAACACTCTGCGGTGCATGGCCGTGAGTCATGAACATCAAGGCGAAGGACTCATGAATGAGGTTGTGAGTCACCTGGTACAGCATGAGTACGAGCGCGGGATAAATCACTTGTTCCTCTACACTAAGTGCAACTCGGCAAAATTCTTCGGGGACTTGGGCTTCTACGAGATTGTGAGGATAGCGGATCAAGTTGTCTTCATGGAGAACAGGAGGACGGGCTTTGCGGACTATCTTGCGGGGCTGTCAGCAACAAAACGCGAGGGCGACAAGGTAGCGGCACTCGTCCTGAATGCCAACCCTTTCACGCTGGGGCATCAGTATTTGGTCGAGAAGGCCGCCGGGGAAAATGACGTGCTTCACCTGTTCATTGTGAGCGAGGATGCTTCACTTGTGCCGTTCGAGGTTCGGAAGCGTCTGGTCATGGCCGGGACAGCTCATCTCAGCAACATTGTGTACCACGACACAGGGCCGTACATCATAAGCTCGGCGACATTCCCCAGCTATTTCCAGAAAGATGACGAGGCAGTGATAGAGAGCCACGCGAATCTTGACCTTGAGGTTTTCGTGAGGATTGCGGGAGTCTTGGGAGTGAATGCGAGATATGTCGGCGAAGAACCCAAGAGTCTTGTTACTGGGATATACAACCGGATAATGTCCGAGAAGCTCCCGGAACATGGGATAAGGTGCGTGGTAGTCCCAAGAAAGACAGAGGGCGGGAAGGTCATCAGCGCGTCAGACGTGAGGCAGGCCATCAAGGAAGGCAGGCTTGAGGAAATACGCTGGCTTGTGCCTGAGACTACATATGAGTATTTCGCGAGCAGTGAGGCTGAAGGGGTGATAGCGAGAATCCGGGGGACGGAGAATGTGATTCACTACTGAGTCCAAATTTGACCCCCTTTCGCTCATATCCTACAATCATTCACAGCAAAGGGGGTAAATATCTTGCCTGCAAAAATCTCAACCGTTAAGGACATGACAGACGGAACAATCTGGAAGCACCTCATCAGTTTTGCGTTCCCTCTGTTCATAGGAAATATATTCCAGCAGCTATATAACACAGTAGACAGCATAGTAGTCGGAAACTTCGTAGGGGCTGACGCTCTCGGAGCAGTAACATCAACAATCCCGGTCGTCATAACACTAATCGGACTGTTCATCGGTCTCACAATGGGCGCAAGCGTCATAATCTCGCAGTACTTCGGCGCGAAGGACATACCCAATCTCCGCAAAGCCACTCACACCGCAGTAGTCTCCGCAGTAATCATGGCCGCGATAATCTCAGCAATAGGCTACTTCTCCACGCCCGGACTCCTCCGAATGATGAACACCCCCGAATCAGTTTTCCGCGAAGCTGTAGTGTACCTGCAAATCTTCTCGCTCGGACTCGGAGGGACTATGCTCTACAACATGGGAAGCGCGATACTCCGGGCCGTCGGTGACTCAAAGCGTCCGCTGTACTTCCTGATACTGTCATCAATCCTCAACATATTTCTGGATCTGCTCTTCGTCATAAAATTTGAGTCGGGAGTCGCGGGGGTAGCTTATGCCACGATAATATCTCAGTTCGTGTCGGGGGCAATAATCTTCTGGTTACTGTTCACGAGTCATGAAGTCCACAGTCTCACATGGCGCGAGATGAAGATAGACACCGGGATTCTGCGGCGGATTATAGCTGTCGGCTTCCCGGCGGGATTCCAGATGGCCGTAACCTCATTCTCCAACGTATTCGTACAAGCCTACATCAACGCTTATGGTGCGGCTTCAACGGCAGGATGGGGGATTTACGCGAGGGTTGACGCATTCGTGATACTCCCGACTCAGAGCATGGCTATGGCTGTTACCACCTTCGTCGGACAGAACGCGGGAGCAAGGAAGCCAGACAGGATTCACAGGGGATTGCTGCAGGGACTCTTCATCTCGTGGGGAATATCAGCGTGTATCATCACATGCCTGTACATTTTCGCGCCGTACATAGCAGAGCTCTTCAACCAGGATACAGCGGTCGTAGGATTCGCGGTATTGTTCCTGAGACTGAACAGCCTTTTTGACCCGGTCAACGCAACGAACCAGATCGAAGCGGGAGCTTTGCGCGGAGTGGGGGATTCGCGGACTCCTATGGTGATTATGCTGATGTCGTTTGTGGTATTCAGGCAGGTGTACTTGTTCGTGATTTCCCGGCTGACTGAGTCGGTGTACTTCATCGCTATCGGCTATCCTCTCGGCTGGATGGTATGCACTGCGCTGATGACGCTTCACATATGGCGTTCCGGCTGGGACAAGAAGATAGATGCATTAAGGTAGCAGGCTGACACACAAAGAATGTAGGGCGCAAAGTGATGTGTGAGAAGTGAGAATATATATCACAGCGTGGGTTGAATGCGATTAGGCGAATTGAGACAGAAAGAACTGTAAAATTAGAAGCAGTCCAGCCTTTTGCGTTTAAGCTGATTGAAGGTTACGGTCATCCTGAATCTAATATATAGACGCATCCTCAATGGAGAGTCAAAATCCGTCCTTCTGAACATAAAGAAAAGCTGCTTGGCTGGTATTGCTGTTTTTTTCCAGTGAAGAACATTCAGATGATGACCTCTGTATGATAGATGGACGTTCCCGGCTGGAAGGTTACGTGCGCCTTTCCAGAGCAGTATCAGGCGTTTGGTACAGCGGTGCAGAAATTCAGAGTCTCCCACTCCTGAGAGGGACTCTTCGTGATATACTCTCACCACTCACCCCACACGAAAGGATGTGCATCATGAGCCGTGTGCTTGCGCTCGACATCGGCACTGTGAGAATCGGCGCGGCAGTCTCAGACTCACTCGGAATAATCGCTCAGGGACTAGGAGTCTGGAACGCCGAAAATGACCAGTGGCGCAAAGATTTTGACGAGGCGGTCAGGAAGTATGACCCCAAAATTGTAGTTGTCGGTCTTCCTCTGAGGACTGACGGCAAAACCAGCGAGGCGGCTTCGAGAGTCTCAGGAATTGTTGAGAACTTGAGGAATGAATATCCCGGTATCGAGTTCGTGTTTCAGGATGAGAGGTTCACGACGGTGATAGCACAGCAGGTTATGATTGAGGCTGACACATCGAGGCGAAAGAGGCGGAAGAATGTCGACAAGGTTGCGGCGGTGATAATTCTTCAGGACTGGTTAGAGTCTCACAGGTGAAGGAACGTCCCCTCTCTTGCGTACAGGGAGGGGATTATTTTTGCGGATTGACTTATGCCCCCCCCCCCCTTAGCGTATAATTGCGGATATGTCAAGCACCGAAGGAGGCAGAAATCATGAAGAAGTTTGCGCTCTTGTTACTGGCTGTGATTTCGGCAGTCCCGTTATGCGGAGTGTTATGGGCGGAATAAGGAGAGCATCCAGTGTACTCGCCTAAAGTTGACCCGACTCTGAAGTACGGCACAAAGGGCAGGACGCTTCCAGGTGACGGAAATATAATCCAGCCCCGCACAGAAGAACATTATCGGGAAAAGGCAGCCCCTAACCCTGAACCGACCCCCAAAGTGAATAATGAAGCATGGCATCCTGATGCGGAATACAGAATCACAAAATGGATTCGCAGCGGAAACAGCTTCAGGCTTGAATTTGAGAACAAGTACGGTGAAGAAGTTGAACCCGTAGACGGAGTGCTAGGTGAGATAGTGAATTTGCCGATGCCGATTCAGTTCACAATTCCTGACTGGTTAGAAATTATGCACGTACACATTGATTCAACATACAGGATTTTTCCCGATGGGCATAAAGAATTACTCAAGAAGGTAAAGAAGAACGGCAATGAATTCAGAGTAGCTTATCCCAGATACAAAGTCCTTCTTGAAGAGGGAGCTGGCTTTACACTGTGGATGAAATAAGAGGCGGGAAACATGAAAAGAATCAGCGTTCTCATATCGGCATGTATTCTTGCGGCAGTGATTAGTACGTGCGCATTCGGAATGTCCTATACACTGCGCCCCGAATCCGTAACAGGAATAAATCCCGGCGTAATCAGAGAGCTTTTCGCCCGCGCAATGTACAGAAAAGACGGTGAAAACGAGCCTGATCCTAAAGCGCAGTATGAGCTTGGAGTGATATTCTACACGATGTATGAGGCCGCTAACTTCAAGGGAGCTGCTGACTATGACGAAGCTAAGTCCTATGCAGTTACGTACAACCTGACACAGGCAGCGTACTGGCTAAAACTTGCGGCAGAGAGAGATTACGCGCCTGCTCAGTATCTGCTGGGAAGTTTCTGGCATCTGCATGGAATGGAGGCCGCCCGTATGTGGATGGGCAGAGCTGCTGAAAATGGATATGCAAGGACTCAGGCAATGCAGGCGAATTTATTTCTGGCCATAGCAAAAGCCAAGCGTAACATGGAGGATTTGAACCAGGCCGTTGATTTTGCGGTGAAATCAGCTGAACAGGGAGACGCACTCGGAATGTATATACTCAGCGAGATATATGGGGATGAGCATTTCTCTGTGTATGACAAGGCAAAAGCTAATGACTGGGAGAAGAAAGCCAGAGAAGCGGCAGAGAATGATCCGATAATAGAATTTAACGATTAACGAACTTCAAGCCGTCCCCCCTTGAAGCATTGAGGGGGTATTATTCTGCCGTAAACACGTCCGAGAAGTATTCCTCCGGCGTTATGGCTCTCACGGTGCTTCCTGCGTAATCGTCCGTATTGCGGGTGATGATGTAGTCCGCGTGAATCCTTGAGGCCGTCGCGGACTGTACTGCGTCCTCAAAGTCGCGCCATTTCATGTTTGCTGCCGTCCTAAGCTCATCAAGAGTCAAATCCACAAACCTGAATATCTTTGACACTTTCGACAGCAAGTCAGCAATCTCATCATAAGCAACTTCCTTCCTCATGATGTAGACTATATCCGCAAATGTCAGAGCAGAGATGTAACCTTCCGCATTCCCTCTTCCGCACATTTCCCACACAAAACGCGAATGCTTGTAGTGAGGCTGCCTGTTTTGAAGCACGTCAAGCACTACATTGTCATCAATAAGCAAGACCATATTTTTCCCTCAATGCCTCCGATTTCACTTCGTCAAGGTCGTAATCAGCCCTGAAAATACCCGTAAGGCTGTCAATTATCGCTGATGCCCCCAATGTCCCGGCAGGAAGCCTCGCTATCTCCTGACCGTTAACCCTGACAACATCATCAAGGCTATCTATTATCCCCTCAACGCGCGACCAGTATTCTTTGTCCGTCTCGCCCTGCAAACGCTTAATGCCTGCCATAATACCATCCTCCTTAATTCGTATATTATACCCCCCTCACCATCACAGCAAGGGGGACACATCCGCGCTCTACGTTATGGGCGCAGGGTTGAAGATGCACAGGAAGTTATGCAGGCCGTACTGCTCCGTGTAGGGTTTCTTGACACCGCTGGCAACGTCAAGGATGAAGTTGAAGAGTTCCGTCCCGACTTCAGCAATCGTCTTCTCGCCGGTAACGACAGCTCCCGCGCTTATGTCGATAACGTCCGGCCACTGCTCTTTCATCTCGTTCCGTGAGCATACCTTGATGACTGGAGCAGCCGCCAAGCCGTAAGGAGTCCCGCGCCCGGTCATGAACACCTGAAGCCCTATTCCGCTCGCAAGCTGGCACGGCCCGCACACCATATCACTGGCAGGAGTCGCCGCGTAAATCATTCCGTGCTTTGTGGGACGTTCGGCAGGCGACAAGACCTCGACAATCGGACTCGTTCCTGATTTCGCGATTGAGCCCATTGCTTTCTCGACTATGTTGCTGAGACCGCCCTTCTTGTTTCCCGGCGTGGGGTTCGCGCTCCTGTCAACATTCCCCGCGTCAAGATAAGCGTCGTACCATCTCATTTCGTCCGCGAGCTTGTTCTTGACCTCTTCACTTACGCACCTTTCAGCGATGAAGTGAACGCCGTCCCGGACTTCCGTAACCTCGCTGAACATCACGGTAGCACCCGCCTGAACGAGCATATCCGCCGCATAGCCCGCAGAAGGATTCGCCGACACTCCCGAAAAAGCATCGCTTCCCCCGCACTGCATACCCACGAGCAAATCTGACAGCGGCAATTCCTCGCGCCTGCGTTTGTCGAGTGCCTGAATTTTTCGCTCGGCCATGTTCATTATCGCGTTAATCATAGCGTCGTAGCCCTTGCAGTCCTGAAGCACAATCACGTTATCGGGTGTGTTGTTCTCCTCGCCTACGAGACGTTCAACCGTCAGCTTCTCACAGCCCAGTGATACGACCATCAACTGGCCGCCGAAATTGGGATGCCTCGCTATGTTCTGCAATGCTCTTATCGGGAATTTCGCGAACGGTGCATTTATCGCCACCCCGCAGCCGTAAGCATGATTCACCGCAACGACATCGTCAATATTCGGGTACTTGGGCAGAATCTCGCGCTTGATTCGTCCCACTGCAACGTCAAGGACTCCCTGCACACACTGGACCGTCGTCTGAATGCCGAGAATGTTGCGTGTTCCTGCGTAGAAGCCGTCGGGATTCCTGTAGCCCATGAAGGTTTTGCGGGGTGCTTCGGGAAGGTTTGTTACTATGTTCGTACCCCAAGGCATATTGTCGACAGAAGGCGAGACTGGAAGCCGTAACATATGCTCGTTGATCCATGCGCCGCGCTTTATGGGGTCGAGTGCGTAGCCCAGAACAACGCCGTAACGTATGATTTCGCCGTCCTTCGGAATGTCCGTGAGTGCGAATTTGTGCGCATGCGGAATGTCGTCAAGCAGGACAAGGCCGGGCATTATCTCAGTGCCTTTAGCCGCGTCGTGAGTAACAACCGCCACATTGTCGCGCTCGGTCAGTTTCACGTAATCACGCAAAGTTTTCCCCTCCTATGAAATTTTTTGTGGAATGTTTATATTTTACCCTATTGCGCACATCTTTTACGGAAAATATCGTGTGATATAATCTCAGGCACATTCCGGCTGGAAAGGAAATCAAATGTAAATGGAACTCGTGAAATTGCACCGCAACGGTAAATCCCAGACATTGACTCTCCCGGAGGGGTTCTCTTTTCCGGAAGATGAAGTTGATGATATGTCTGACGAAAGCGAATACATTTTCTCCCACCCTGCAACAGTGCGCGAGATTCCCGAAGCAGACACATGGGCAAGTATGCGTAAAGGGCTGACAATGTTCACTGATGATTTTCTTGCAGACTTTGAAGAAAGGAAGCCGAATAATGCCGACAATTAGCTTGTTTTTCGGGATACTAATCAAAATGTACTGGCGTGATAATGACAAACAGAAGATGTTACATGCACGCGTTTTACGGCGAATATGAAGCAGTCTTCACGCTGGACGGAGAAATTTTGTCGGGCGATTTTCCCAAAAAGCAGGCGGCTCTCGTCAAGGCATGGGCTTTGCTCCACGAGGAAGACTTGAATGCAAACTGGACGCTGGCAATGAACGGTGAGGAAACTTTCCGCATTGACCCGTTGCGTTAGGAGGGAAATTTCATGCTTCACGGAAAAGAAGAAATGTTACCGCGTGTATCATCTGTCGAAACTCATTCAGATTACAGCATGACAATCACGTTCAAGAACGGCGAACGGAGGCTTTTCGACGCTTCCCCCTTGCTGAGTTTGCCAATGTACAGGAATCTCGGAAAAGTCTTCTCGTCGGCTAGAGTCGAATACGGGACTGTCGTTTGGCCTCAGGATATGGACATAAGCCCC
>JAFSRQ010000097.1 GCA_017446055.1 Synergistaceae bacterium
CACCTCCACGCGAATATTCTTGTCCCTGTAGTACTGCATAGCCCGGCTGATTCTGTCGCTGTCTCCGCTGAAGATTACGACAGTCCCGCCGACCATAACGCCCGCGACAATCTCAACGTCAGCAAGCACAATGTTAATCTCAATGTCGAACGCCCTCGAAGCATACGAGATGAGCGGCTCTGACACATCAGCGTGAACGTAGACAAGTCTGGCCATGACCTGACCCGGTTTCACCCTCACGATTGGGGAGTCGTCCTGAATGAGCGTCTCAATCTTTGACAGGTTTGACGTTGTGCGGACGAAGTTTCTTGTTACCGGGTGCTTGGGACTGGAGAATATCTCGAAAACGTCCCCGGTCTCAATGATTCTTCCTGCGTCCATTACGGCGGCTTTCCGGCAGATGTTCTTGACGACCTCCATCTCGTGAGTGATGACTACGATTGTGAGGCCGAGCTTGCGGTTCAGGTCCTTCAACAGCTGGAGGATTGCCCCGGTTGTCTGGGGGTCTAACGCGCTTGTTGCCTCGTCGCAAAGGAGTATGCCCGGGTCATTGGCGAGGGCTCTTGCGATTGCGACTCTCTGCTTCTGTCCGCCGGATAATTCCGAGGGGTAAGCGTTCTCCTTGTCGGGAATGTCAACCAGTGCGAGAAGTTCCCGGACTTTCTGCCTGACCTGGTCGCGTGTCATGTTTCGGAGGGGGTAAGCTACATTCTGGAGGACTGTGCGCGAGGGCATGAGGTTGAACTGCTGGAATATCATTCCGATTTTTGTCCGTGCCTTGTACAGCTCGCGGGGCTTGAGGCTCATCATCTCCACGCCGTTTATCCTGACACTGCCGGAGTCGGGACGCTCAAGAAGATTTATGCAGCGGACGAGGGTTGACTTTCCCGCGCCGGAGAAGCCGATTATCCCGAAGATGTCGCCGTCATTGACCGTGAGAGATACATCATTTACCGCGTGAATGGATTTGTCCTTGTCTGAGTGAAAGCTCTTCACTATGTGTGATAGCTCAATCAATGAATATTGACTCCTCTGTAAAAATTTTTCTCATGATGATAGCACAATGGAAATAATTTGAGGGTATACCCGTAGCACCTAAAGCTGACAGTATGAATTGCAATGCAGAATAATATCAACCGAGAATATATTTCTCTCCGTCTTAATGTTCATTGTGCCGTCATAACGCTTCACCGTGTTCCAGACTGACGCAAGACCTATCCCGTGTCCCTCCCGGTCAGAAAGAGGCAGGCCGTTTTTCCCGAATGTCATTCTTCCGCTGAACGGGTTATCCACCGACAGACCTATTATCGTGTCAGAGAGCAATGACGAAATCACGCTGACATAACGCCGCTCCTCCGGGAGATTCTTGACGGCTCTTAGCGCGTTTTCCAGCAAGTTGCCCAGTACCACGCAATACTCTGCATCTCTCAGCGGCAAATCTTCCGGCAAGTTCAATGCCCAGTCAACCCTAGTACTCTGGCCTTCAGCAAACGCTGTGTAGTATGAGGCTACTGCATCAACCGCTATGTTGCCGCAATACTTCGTGTAACCTTTCTCCGCTGTACCCTGAAACTGTGTCAGGTAGTCCTGAAGATCGCTGAACCTTCCCGCAGAAGACAGCCGGCTTATCACTAGTATATGCTGGCGGAAGTCATGACGTAACACCCTCGTCTCCTCCATGTAAGTCCGAAGCTCCTCGTAACGCTTGCTCTCCATCTGTAGCATTGTGGTTTCCTGCTGAAGTCTCGCGCTCTCAGAAATTTTCGCCGCCACCCACCACAGAAGATAATACATAAGCAGCACTGTAGACGGTATCAGCGGCAGAAGCACCAGCATAAACACACGCGCACGGCCCATCAGCAATATCTTC
>JAFSRQ010000098.1 GCA_017446055.1 Synergistaceae bacterium
GTTCAGCACTGAGAGTTACGCGATTGTGCCGGGAGGATGCGTACCCAACCCTGATGATGGCAGTTTTTTGAGATTGACAGCCGGTGTCATCTGGGGAACTGCGAAGGGGTGCTGGTTCGCTTATTTCGCACCAGAAGGTGAGAAAGTTGATTCATTCATGGAAGCATTCAAGGACGGGTTGAACGACTGCATCTCACAGGAAGAATCGCCGCTTTCAATACTCTCTAAGTAGACATTCCGAAGCCAGCAATGCCGGACAGGGTTAGACGCTCTGCCCGGTTTTTGTATGTGTGCTAAAATCAGAGAAACTTTTCACACAGGAGGAATAATCACAATGACAGACGGAAGCAAATACCTACCCTACAGCGAGCGTTCAGGAAGTGAGTCAGTCGTATACTTCACGCGCGACTTATCTCCCGAAGGTCTCAGGAAAATTTACGCACGAATCAACCAGAACATCACCGGCAAAGTCGCAATCAAGTTACACACGGGCGAACCCAAAGGCCCGAACATTATCCCGCGAGATTGGGTCAAGTCCCTCATCAATAACGACCTCCCTTCAGCTCACATCGTCGAGACTAACGCTTATTACGAGGCTGACAGGCACACAACTGAACTTCATCGCAAGACAATCGAAGTAAACGGCTGGAACTTTGCACCCGTTGACATAATGGACGAGAAAGGAACTGCCCTTCTTCCCGTAAAAGGCGGAAAGTGGTTCACGAAAATGTCGGTCGGAGCAAACATGCTCAACTATGACTCGCTTCTCGTCCTCACTCACTTCAAAGGGCACGCAATGGGAGGCTTCGGAGGCTCAGGAAAGAATATCGGCATAGGCTGTGCTGACGGTCGTATCGGCAAGGCATGGATTCACACGACACCCGGCCAGCCTAACCAGTGGGACATCGTCGAGGAGGAGTTCATGGAGAGAATGATGGAGTCGGCAAAGGCTACGGTCGATCACTTCGGAAAGCACATCGCCTTCATCAACGTTCTTCGTAACATGTCGGTCTCATGCGACTGCGAAGGAATTTATGCTGCCCCTGTTGTAACTCCGAACATCGGAATCGTTGCCTCGCTTGATATTCTTGCGGCTGATTCTGCGAGCGTTGATTTGGTTTACGCGCTGCCTGAGAATTTCCGCCATGATCTTGTCGAGCGCATAGAGTCGCGTCATGGCCATCGTCAGCTGACTTACATGAAGGAGCTTGGAATGGGGAATTACAGGTACGTCATGATTGACACTGACAACGGCGACGCTAGGATTTACCCATCAGATGCCGTCAAAGGAGTAAAGCCCTTCGAGGGTTAGTGAATGCTCGGGGCAATAGTCGGGGACATCATAGGAAGCCCTTATCATGCCGGGGGAATGAAGTCTGAGGATTTCCCCCTTCTAACTTTCAAATCCCGTCCCACCGATGACACTGTAATAACGCTGGCTGTTGCTGAGGCTCTGATGGAATCGATGAAGAATCACGGAGATTCCACGACAGGCGCAAAATTTGCAGAGAACTTGAAGTCCTCGCTTCGTATACTCTGCAAGCGTTACAGGAATATACGTTACGGGCAGGGATTCTATTACTGGCTCAGGGCAAAGCGTCCTCACCCTTCCTACAGCTTCGTGAGCAATCCGGCAGTCAGAGTCTCGCCAATATCGTGGGCTTTCGATGACTTGGAGACAGTTGAGTGGTTCGCGGAAGTAAGTGCGGCCATAACTCATGATCATCCAGAAGCCATAAGAGCTGCGCAGTCAATAGCAGGAGCAGTGTTCTTGGCACGAATGGGTCATAGCAAGGACGATATTCGAGGCTACATAACTGGGAAATACGGCTATGATTTGTCTCGCACGATTGAGGAAATACGGCCTGAATATGCCTACAACACGTCATGCCCCGACACTGTTCCCGAAGCGTTCACGGCGTTCCTTGAGGGGGAGAATTTCGAGGACGTTGTGAGGAAAGCTGTCTCACTTGGCGGGGAATCAGAAGCTCTTGCTGCAATATCTGGGGCAATAGCAGAGCCTTTCTTCGGGATACCTACGCTGATTCAGGTTGAGACATTCGAGAGGTTACGTAATCACATGAAATATATTGTTCAGAAATGGGAGCAATGGAGGGATTGATTTAATGCTTGGAGCTATTGTTGGCGATATTGTTGGAAGCCCGTATGAGTTTGACGAGAACAGAGAGATTGCACACAGTAAGGTGTTCCCGCTGTTGTCGGAGGATTCGCGCTTCACTGATGACACTGTTATGACGCTTGCAGTTGCCGATGCAATCATGCGCGTAATGCCGAAGAGGGGAGATTCAGTTACACCGGAAGATTTCAGGCGTCAGGTGATAATCTCAATGCGAAATTTTGCGGCTAGATACCCTCATGCTGGTTACGGCGCGAGGTTCATGTACTGGCTTGCGAGGCCGCACCCTCAGCCCTACAACAGTTTCGGGAACGGCTCGGCAATGAGGGTATCGCCAGTAGCGTGGGCGTTTGACGATTTGGAGACTGTTGAACGTTTTGCAGAAATCAGCGCGGAA
>JAFSRQ010000099.1 GCA_017446055.1 Synergistaceae bacterium
CATTCCGAAATAAACGCAGGATATGAGCGAGGCGATTTGCAGCGCGTCCATCCCCATCGCCGGACCGAATATGAGAGGGACTAGTGTTGTTGAGCCGAAGAGGGTTAATACGTGCTGGGCTCCTGAGAGAAGAGTTATGAAGAATGGGGGCGTGTCGTTGATGCCGTAAACCATTTTCCTTCTGGCCATGCGGTTAAGACCTCCTGATGAGTTTTTGTTTCCGGGCGTGAGATTTTACAGGGCTGGAAAATTTTTGTCAAGCAGAGCTGTGAATTATGCCCTTCCCGCGTCAACAAATACACAGTCCTTCAGCCTCTCACGCATGACCCTCACAGCCTCTTCCGACTGGTCAATCCCGATGAACTTCCGCCCAAGCTCGCACGCGCATAGAAGGCTAGCCCCGCTTCCGGCGAAAGGGTCAAGGATGATGCTCTCAGGCAGCGATGACTGGGCGATAATCAGCCTCAGCATGTCGTGATTCTTCTCTGTCGGGTAAGCTGGCGACTGGGGGTCTTTGTACGTCCACACGTCCTGAATCTTCATGCCCCTGTGTTCGTCAGCATACTTGATGATTCTGGGGTTGCCTGATGGTGACCACTCTATGAGTCCTTGAGCGTCAAGCCTGTCGAACTCCGCCGGGTCAGTCCTCCAATGCCGCCCTTCAGGAACAGGGATATTCCGCCACGCCTGCCCGGTGACTCCGCCGCGTGTCTCTCCGGGGGCGTGAAGGGGAATAGTGGTGTAGCGCCGTCCGTCAGCGTCAGTTTTCGGGAACAAGCGGGTGATTTCGGAGTCGGTGAGTGGTGATGTGATGTCGTTCCAGATGTTGAGGCCGGAATTTTTTGCGTAGAACAGTATCATGTCGCGCTCATTGCCCCAAGCCCGGCGGCGGAAGTTTTTCGGGTTGGACTTTATGCGGGCTATGTCGTTCAGGAAGTTTCCCGCCCCGAATATCTCATCAAGGATTATTTTGACGTAATGCCCGGTCTTGCAGTCAATGTGAAGATACAGCGAGCCTCTTTCGGACAACAGCTCGTGAATCAGTATGAGCCTCTCACGGATAAAGGCGAGGAATTTTTCGGGGGGCATCTTGTCGGCGTATGCTCTGCGGGATTTCACGGAGCTTACGGAATTTGCGCGGCTGTCGGAAATGTAGAAGTCCTGCATCGTGTTGAAGGGGGGATCTGCATAAACGAGGTCAATCTTCCCGGAATAATCACGGAGCATGAGTGAGAGCGCGAGGAAATTTTCGGACTGTATGATGAGGCTGCCTTCTGCGGGAATTGTCCGGCCATGTTTCACCGCGAGGGCGTGTGCTTTCTGGAGGATGTCTGCGCGGGGAAGCCTGCCGTCGAACTCAAGCCGTATCATAGCGAGTACAGGAACTCACGCAGTACAAGAGCGGACATGATGTTATCCTCCGGGTGATGTTGAAGGTAATCGTGAATCTTGCTGTGATTCCTGATGTAGATTACGCCGTCGATTATTGCTACTGGTATCACGTGGAACTCTGAGGCCGTGAAGCTGTGAAGGGTGCTTAATGCGTCGTCAAACTGCGCGTTCTGGTGGCCGCCGAAATCTGTCAGTAATTTTGCTTCGCCGACAACATACTTCCCCCCGGACCTTGCGAGGAAGTCAACGCCCTTGCTGCGGGTAAAGCCTAGAAATTCCCTAGAGAAGTCCTGCATAACCGAGTCAGTGGAGCTAAGGATGCAGTTACCCTGAGTGTGCAAAAACTCTTCCGGGTCATTCAGGACTGGAACGCCGATTACGCCTCTTGCTATCCAGTTCTTGAACATAGGCCCCATTTGCCTGTTGGTCTCTTTCGGGGCTGTACACTTCTCGATTATCGCCTCAAATCCCATGTGGTAGAGATTCCCGGCTATCCTGTTCACCGTCTGGGGGTTGCGCACCAAAGCCCCCCGGTCATGACGCAGGAAGGGGATATATGAGTCCTTCAGCGGAAATAATTCCGTATCAAGCAACGTCTCAACAAGCTTCAAATTATCGCGGGCATCATATGCCAGTCTAACCGCGTCAACTTGCTCACGTGAAAGCTCCCTGCGAAGATTAGGACTCAGCGGGTAAACCTTGAACAGCTCATCAAGATAATTCCTCTGCACGGCAAACTCTATGCTCTTCTCTGTCCAGCAATTCATTCAGCAAAATCACCCCGCCGCAAAAAGTATCACAATCTCCGATTCCGTCAAGCCTGCATTATAATTACCGTATCCAAAATTTTTGTGAGGTGCTATCAATGAGCAAACGTACAACTCTCATCCTTGCGGCCATCCTCTCAGTGTCCGCGCTCGTGTTACCTGCTTTTGCTGACGGACTCAAGGTCGCAATCATCACCAGCCCGAACGATGTCCACGACGGAGGCTTCTGTGAGACCAACTACAACGGCCTGCTTGCCTTCCAGAAAGACCACCCCGGTGCGTCAATCACAGCCGTGCAGGAGAAGACAGGAGACCCCGCCGAGTGCGTGAGGACAGCCGAGAACATCGCCGCTGACTATGACGCTGTGGTATGCGTTGGCTTCCAGTTCGCAGGGATTGCTGAAGTAGCGGAGGACAACCCGGAGACGAAGTTCATCCTCGTTGACACATGGCCGGCTGACGAGGCAGGAAGCACAGTAACAGCCGATAATCTTTACGCGATGACCTTCAAGGAGCAGGAGGGCGGATTCCTCGCTGGGCTTGCGGCGGCACTCACCACGAAATCCGGCAAGGTCGCTGTCGTCAACGGAATCGCTTTCCCGACCAACGTAAACTACCAGTACGGCTTCATGTCGGGCGTGAACTACGCCAACAGGCATTACGGGACTAAGGCGGCAATCGTCGAGCTACCGTCGTATTCCGGGACTGACGTAACAGGAAAGAACGTCGGCGGTAATTATGTAGGCTCATTCACTGACCAGGCGAACGGGAAAATCGTCGGCCAGGCGTTAATCCGTGAGGGCTGTGATGTTATCTTTGTCGCGGCGGGGGCTTCGGGAATGGGAGTCTTCACGGCGGCAAAAGAAGCTAAAGGTGTCTACATTGTCGGCTGTGATGCTGACCAGTACAGCGACGGCGCGAACGGGGACTCGAATATCATCCTCACCAGCGCGCTCAAGGTCATGGACAGGAACAACCAGAGAGTCCTGAACGACATAGCGTCAGGAACGTTCAAGGGCGGGAATGTCCTTCTTGGAGCGGAGTCTGACTCAGTCGGCTACGTCAAGACACCCGGCCGTCATCAGCTCACCGACGACTCAATCGCGAAAATTGACGCGGCATATTCCCTCCTCAAAGCCGGAAAAATCGTGCCCGCCTCATTCGCAAGCGGCACAACGCCCGACAACTTTACGGGACTGGACGCGGAATAATGGCTGAACCTATCGTTGAGTTCCGCCACATCACCAAGAAGTTCCCCGGAATTGTCGCGAATGATGATGTCTCGTTCACCGTCAACAAGGGGGAAATCTTCGCGGTCTTGGGCGAGAACGGAGCAGGAAAATCTACCCTCGTCAGTGCGCTCTTCGGAATGTATGAGCCTGACGGGGGGGAAATCCTCGTTAGGGGCAAGCCTGAGCGCATAACCTCGCCTCGTTACGCCGGGACGCTGGGAATCGGGATGGTTCACCAGCACTTCCGGCTTGTGTCGAACTACACCGTCGCGGAAAACATTGTGCTCGGCCTTGAGCCTGTGAGGAAGGTGTGCGGGATTCCCTTTGTCGACATGAAGAAAGCTAACCGTGATGTCGCGGCGTTGTCGGAGCGTTACGGCCTGAAGGTCAGCCCAACGGACGTAACCGGGGACTTGAGCGTGGCGGCCATGCAGAGAGTCGAGATACTCAAGATGCTATACCGCGAGGCAGAGATACTCATATTCGACGAGCCTACAGCCGTGCTGACACCTCAGGAGATAGACGCGTTCCTCCAGACAGTGAAGACTCTCCGGGACAGCGGCAAGACTATCATCCTCATCACCCACAAATTACGCGAGATTAAAGCTGTTGCTGACCGATGCGCGATTATGGCGCGGGGGAAGCTGGTATCAATCCTTGACGTTAAGACGGCCTCGACTGATGAGATGGCCCGGCTGATGGTCGGACATGATATTTCGTTCACGACAGAGAAAGCACCCGCTAAGTTCGGTGAAGTTGTGCTTGATGTTGACGGCCTGACGGTGAAGAATGTTGCGGGCTATGACGCGGTGAAGGGAGTCTCGTTCCAGGTTCACGCGGGTGAAGTCTTCGCTGTGGCGGGAGTCTCTGGCAACGGGCAGAATGAGCTTGCTGACTCAATCGCAGGACTCGCTAAAGTTTCAGGCGGCACTGTAACACTTAGCGGCCACGACATCACAAACGCCACAGTCCGCGAACACATCACGGCAGGAGTCGCCTACATCCCGGAGGACAGGCACAATGTCGGACTCGTTCTCGACTTCACGCTGAGGGGCAACTTCCCGCTGAGGCTCTATGACTCGCCGAAATACTCCCGTGGCAGCATCATCAACTACAGGGAGTACAACGAGCAAAGCGCACGGCTTCAGGAGGAATACGACATCAGAAGCAGCCAGGGCGGTGAGACAATCGTCCGCGAAATGTCGGGCGGTAACCAGCAGAAGGCCATCATTGCCCGCGAAATCGACATGAAGACCCCGCTCATAATCTTCATGCAGCCGACACGAGGACTCGACGCGGGAGCAGTGATGAACGTCCGCAAGTACATCATCGCTGAACGGGACAGAGGGGCGGCGGTGCTGTTGATCTCGCTTGACCTTGACGAGATACTGGACTGCGCTGACACAATCGGGGTAATCTACAGCGGGAAAATGAGCAAGATTGCCCCGGCCAGTGAGCTTACGGCTGAGGTTATCGGTGAATACATGATGGGGGTGGGGAAAACAGCATGAGGAAGTTCACGTTGTCATGCCTCGCAATCGGAATAAGCCTGATATTCGGGGCGTTAATCCTGTGGCTGATGGGGAAGAATCCCGGCGAAGCGTACATGAGCATACTTCAGGGCGCGGGACTCATGGAGAAGGCTCGTTACTCCGGGCGGCAGAGCATGTTCACGGACTTCATGAGCCTAGTTGACGCAATGACCCCGATGATTTTCGCGTCCCTTGCCGTTGCTCTTGCCCTCAAGGGAGGCTTCTTCAACATAGGAGTCTCAGGGCAGATGCTCTTTGCTGGCTTCTGCGCACACATGGCCGCACAGTTCCTCCCGTCAAGAATCGTTGTGGTGATTGTGGGATTCGTTGCGGGGGCGGTTGTCGGGGCGTTAATCGGCTGGCTCAAGTCCCGCTTCAACGTCAACGAGGTAGTCAGCTCCATAATGCTCAACTCGATATTGATGTACGTAATAACGTTCTACATATACACGTTCTACATCAACCCGGTCTCAAGGAACAGCGTATCAGTCCCGGCGGCGGCAAGACTGACACTTTCGGGCTTCCGCTGGGAGGGTATGAAGGTCGACATAGCTCTTGCGTTCCCCGCGGCGGTAATCACGGCGGTGTTGCTTCACTGGTTCATCAACAAGACGACATACGGCTACGAGATAAAGGCTGTGGGACTCTCACCGAGGGCGGCGCATTACGCGGGAATGAACGTAGGGAGGACGGCGGTAATCACAATGACATTGTCGGGGGCATTGGCGGGGCTTGCGGGGGTCGCGTACTACTGCGGCTACCTTGCGGCGATACAGCCCGGGGTGACTCCGTCGATGGGCTTCGATGCTATAGCGGTCTCACTCTTGGGCGGCAACAATCCTCTTGGGTGCGTGCTTGCGTCGTTCCTGATTACGGTAATCTCGAAGGGGTCAGTCTACATGAGTTCGCGGCAGAATATCGAGCTGGAAATCGCGAGCCTGATTACCGCGCTGATACTGACATTCGCGGCATGTTCTGCTGTCTTGGACAGGAGGAGGGGAAAATAGTATGCCTGACACGATAATTATTGACGGACTGAGCTTTTCGCTTCCCTTGTTCGTGATGGCAGTCGGGGGGATATTCAGCGAGAAGAGCGGGATAACCAACCTTGCGCTTGAGGGCTTCCAGGGCTTCGGTGCGTTCACTGGGGCGTTCGCGGCTGTGTACCTGTACGGGGTATTCGGGGCTGACTCAGTGATTCCGTACTGGGCCAGCTTCGTCTTCGCTGTGATTGGCGGAGGAGTCTTCGCGCTGCTTCATGCGCTGCTGTGCGTGAGGTTCAAGGCTGACCAGGTGATAAGCGGCGTGGTGATGAACATTCTTGCGATGGCCTTGACGAGCTTCCTGACCAAGAGAATCAACGCGTCCATATTCGGCAACAGCGGCAACAAGTTCATGCTGAGTGCGAGCTCGCGTATCACTATTCCGGGACTGAGTGAGCTTCCGGTTGTGGGGGCAGTCTTCCGGGACATTTACCCGTTCGAGCTGGTGATTGTGGCTGTGGCACTGGTGATGTGGCTGGTGCTGTACAGGACGGTTTACGGTATGAGGCTCCGGGCTTGCGGGGACAATCCGCAGTCAGCGGATGCGGCCGGGATTAACGTGTATGCTGTTAGGACGGTCGCAGTGTTCGTGTCGGGGTGCCTGTCGGGGCTTGCGGGAATGAGCTTCGCTTACTCGGTCTCTGCGCAGTTCTCGCCGGATATATATCTTGGTTACGGCTACTTGTCGATTGCGGCTCTGATTTTCGGGAACTGGTCGATTCTTCCCGCATTGTTCGCGTGCCTTGTGTTTGGTTTCGCGAGGAGCACGGGGGCGGCGGTGATTCACGGGCTGGGTCTGCCGTCGAGCTATAACGATTTAGTGAGGACGCTTCCGTATGTGCTGACGCTGTTACTGCTGGTGTTCTTCGGGAGGCGTAACAGGAGTCCCCGCGCTCTGGGGCAGATTTACGACAAGGGCATGAGGTAGTGTGATATAATTCCGGCCATGAAGAAATCACTTGACACCACAATTTCAGGCGGCTACAATCGAGTATCGGGTATCGGTATCACCTTGTCTGAAATCTTCCAGAGATAAATCACAATCACAATTCATAAACCATAATACCGGGAACAACTGCCCTGCTGTGTGCGGAACATGGCGGGGTAATTTGTCATGTCAGGAGGAAATACGCTGATGGAATGCTACGAAGCAAGAGGGTGGAAAGGAAGGCTGTTCACAGGCTCATTGTTCTTCCACAAGCTGTTTGCGAGGGCGATGGGCAGGGATGTTATGGCTGTCAGGAAATACTCATACCCCCTCAACACGTATGAGCCCCGTGTGGCGACTCTTGAGCTGGCGGCGCGGGAAATTTACCGTTACGGAGTTGAAGGCGCGGCGGCTGAAGTGGGGGTGTACCGGGGTGATTTTTCGCGGGCGGTCAATCATTTTTTCCCGGACAGGAAGCTGTACTTGTTCGACACGTTCGAGGGTTTCGACGAGAGGAACAAGGCTTTTGACAGGGCGGAGGAATTATCGGACACAGGGGATGACTTCTCCGGGACATCGGTTGACTTGGTGCTGTCGAAGATGGAGTATCCCGGAAACTGCGTCGTCCGAAAGGGCTGGTTTCCTGACACTGCGGAAGGCGTTGACGATAAATTCTGCTTCGTGAGCATTGACGCGGACTTGTATCAGCCAATACTTGCCGGGCTTGAGTACTTCTACCCTAGGCTGAATCACGGCGGCGTAATCATGGTTCACGACTTCAATTATGAGGGCTACAAGGGTTCTCGCCAGGCTGTAACGGAATTTTGCGGTAAGAATAATATCGGCTACGTCTGCATCCCGGATTCATACGGCTCTGCTGTCATCGCGAAGTAGCCCGGCAGTCCCGAAAATTTGCGCAAAAAATTTCCCCCCGGCTCGAAAACCGAGGGGATTAATTTTTCTCTTACGCCGAAACGATTTCCTTTATCTTCATGAGCCTGCTTAACGTCGACCTGTCCTGCTCGTCAAGCTTCATGCTGATGTACCGTATCGTCTCAGCCAGATTCGGAATCATCACGTACTCCAGAGCGTTGACCCTTCTTCTTGTGCGCTCAATTTCTCCGGCCATGAGGCGGATTGCTTTCTCCTCGGCGGCAAGGTGCAGGAGCTTCACGATGATTCCGCTGAACTGCTCAAGAGCCGCGTCAAGCAGAAGAGGCACGTTCACGAAGCCGTAATTGACCGGGTTGCCTTCCTGCTTAACGTCATACTCAGGAACCATGACGCTCATCACGTTGTGCCAGCTCACAGAGAGAGTCGACTTCGCGCCGGGGAAAATCAGAGCCTGCTCCAGAATTTCGGGGGTTGTCTGTGCGCGTGATAACACGAACGTCCCGTAGCACTCGGCTAATTCCTTCTCAACGGCCTCGCGGAGCTCCTTGCCTGCTTTAGCCTTCTCCAGGAATGCCTTGATGAGCGCGTCCTGCTTGTCCTTGAGGAGCTTGTGACCCCTTTTCGCCACAGCAAGACGTTTCTTCAGCCGGGACAGCTCCATTCGGTTGGGGTTGACGTTGATTCTCGCCATCGTCAGACCCTCCTTTATTCGGATGCCTTCTCAGCTTTTGCCTTCAACAGCGGCTGCAGGTACTTCTCGATGTACGCGTCACGTATACGCTTGAGCTCCTTCACAGGAATCATCGTCAGCAAGTCCCAGCCAAGCTCGAGCGTCTCCTTTATCGTCCTGTTCTCGTACTCGCCTTGGCGGACGTACCTGTCCTCGAATGTGGTCGAGAACTTCGCGAACGCCTTATCCTCGTCAGACAGCGCGCCCTCGCCGAGAATGACCGCCAACTCTTTGGCCTCTTTGCCCCTCGCATACGCCGCAAAAAGCTGGTTCATCAGGTCCGCGTGATCCTCGCGGGTCTTGTCGCGCCCGATGCCTTTATCCTTGAGCCTCGACAGTGAGGGCATAACGTCAACAGGCGGGTAGATTCCCTGACGGTGCAAGCTCCTGCTGAGGATGATCTGCCCTTCCGTGATGTAGCCGGTAAGGTCGGGGATGGGGTGTGTCTTGTCGTCTTCAGGCATCGTGAGGATGGGTATCTGCGTGATTGAGCCGGATTTGCCCTTGAGCCTTCCAGCACGCTCGTACATTGTCGCAAGGTCTGTGTACAGGTAGCCGGGATAGCCGCGACGGCCGGGGACTTCCTTACGTGCCGCAGAAATCTCACGCAGAGCCTCGCAGTAGTTCGTGAGGTCGGTGAGGATTACGACAACGTGCATGTTGCACTCAAACGCGAGATATTCCGCCGCAGTGAGGGCTATACGAGGAGTTGATATACGCTCGATTGCCGGGTCGTCAGCAAGGTTGATGTAGAGAACTGTGCGCTGTAACGCTCCCGTCCGCCTGAAGTCCTCCATGAAGAACGAGGCTTCCTCAAACGTGATACCCATTGCCGCGAAGACGACCGCGAAATCCTCATGCCCGCTGATGACTGTTGCCTGACGCGCTATCTGAGCCGCCATCCTGTTGTGCGGGAGTCCTGATGCTGAGAATATCGGGAGCTTCTGCCCTCTGACCATCGGGTTGAGTCCGTCAATCGTCGATATTCCCGTCTGTATGAACTCCGAAGGGAAGTCGCGCGAGAACGGATTCATCGGCATACCGTTAATGTCTATGTTCTGCTCCGGGATGAGGGGCGCGCCTCCGTCAATAGGCTCACCGCGTCCGTTGAAGACTCTTCCGAGCATGTCGCGTGATACAGGGAGGGTTAAGACCTTGCCCAAGAAGCGGACTTTTGCGTCCTCATTCTCGATTCCTGTCGTACCCTCGAAGACCTGGACAAGCGCCCTGTCGCTCTCTATCTCAAGGACTTTGCCGCGGCGTTTGTCCCCGTTGGCAAGCGTGATTTCAACAAGCTCATCATAGCGGACATCCTGCGTCTTCTCGACCATCATAAGCGGGCCGGAAATGCTTGATATTGTCCTGTACTCTCTAGGCAGCATTGCCATCACCTCCGACAGGGATTATTCCGTTGATCTGCTCCTTGATTGTGTCGTCGAGCTTGTCTATCTGGCCGATGTCCTTTTCCTCAAGGTAGCGCATCCTCGCTATCTGCTCACGTACAGGAAGGTTGAATAGCTTGTTCATGGCCGCGCCCTTGTGGAGAGCGTCAAGCCCGGCATGGTGGAACGCCACAATCGTCTTCAGCATCTTGAACTGCTTGTCCATCGACGCATACGTGTCAATCTCGTGGAAAGCGTTCTGATGGAGGAAGTCCTCGCGGAGTGATTTGGCCGTCTCCATGACCATGCGCTCATCACGTGAAAGCGCGTCAATTCCCACGAGCCTCACAATTTCGTTGAGCTGTGATTCCTGCTCAAGAAGGCTCATTGCTTCAACACGAAGCCCGCTCCACTGGTCATCAAATTTCTCGTCCCAATACGGGTCAAGCCTCTCCGTGTAGAGCGAGTAGCTGTTGAGCCAGTTGATTGCGGGGAAGTGCCTCTGATACGCGAGGTTAGCGTCAAGTCCCCAGAATACTTTTGTGACTCGCAATGTGTTCTGCGTAACGGGCTCGGACAAGTCTCCGCCGGGAGGTGATACCGCGCCGATGACGGTGATTGATCCTTCGCGGCCGTCCTTGCCGTTGACGATGCATCTTCCGGCTCTCTCGTAGAATGACGCAAGACGTGTTCCGAGATACGCGGGGTAACCTTCTTCGCCCGGCATTTCCTCAAGTCGCCCGGACATTTCGCGGAGAGCTTCTGCCCAGCGTGATGTTGAGTCAGCCATGAGCGCGACCGAGTAGCCCATATCCCTGTAATACTCAGCGAGGGTGATTGCCGTGTACACTGAGGCTTCACGGGCGGCAACGGGCATGTTCGAGGTGTTTGCGATGAGGGTTGTGCGCTTCATGAGGGGCTGGCCGGTCTGGGGGTCGTCAAGCTCCGGGAACTCAAGAAGAACGTCCGTCATCTCGTTACCGCGCTCACCGCATCCGACGTACACGACTATCTGAGCCTGCGCCCATTTCGCGAACTGGTGCTGAATTACCGTCTTCCCTGAACCGAACGGCCCGGGAACGCACGCAGTCCCCCCCAGCGCAACGGGGAAGAACGCATCGACGACTCTCTGTCCTGTGGTCATTGGGACGTTGGGAGCGAGACGAGTCTTGACGGGGCGGGGCTTCCTGACTGGCCAGCGCTGGAGCATCTTCACTTCATGCTTCGTGCCGTTGTCGTCGATTACCGCTATAACGTCCTCGACTGTATGCTCGCCCTTCTCGATTTTCGCGACTTTTCCCTTCACGCCGTAAGGCACCATGATTCTGTGTTCGACAACTACGGTCTCCTGGACTGTTCCGAGAATGTCGCCGGGAATGACCTCGTCGCCTGCCTTGACCTTCGGGGTGAAGTCCCACTTTTTGGC
>JAFSRQ010000008.1 GCA_017446055.1 Synergistaceae bacterium
GCTTCTGCTACATGCTCGAATGATTCCTCACGCCGCACAAATTCCGCAATCCCTGAGCGCGTCAAAGGATGGTCATCAGCAAGCAATATTCTTACAGCCATAATTACACATCATCTCCAGTGAAAATTTCCCCGTTACATTCCGATTTCCTGTTCAACGGGTCTTAGTGCTTTTATCGTTTCGTTTATCACATCATCGAGGGGCATGTTCATTTTCTCCGCTCCCTGCTTTATGATTTCACGGTTCACGCCGCGGGCAAACGCTTTGTCCTTCCACTTCTTTTTGACGGACTTCAATTCGAGGTCAGCAAGCGATTTTGACGGCCTCACGAGTCCTGCTGTGATGATCAGCCCGGTAAGCTCATCAATCGTGAAGAGTGTGCGCTCAAGGTTTGTTGACGGCTCAACGTCCGTGCATATTCCGTAACCGTGGGACTGCACAGCGTGAATGATGCTCTCATCGACTCCGGCGTTCCTGAGAATTTCGGGCGCGACGTGGCAGTGAGTTTCGGGGGCTGAGGATGTCTCCTCCCAGTCTATATCGTGAAGTATCCCGGTGATTCCCCAGAGTTCCGGGTCCTCGTGGTAGAGTCCGGCAAAATGTCTCATGGCCGCTTCTACTGCATGGGCATGGTGAATATGGTACTCTTCCTTGTTGTGCTGCTTCAGGAGTTCGTATGCTTGTTCGCGTGTAGGTATCAATATTATTTTTCTCCTTTCAGTTCGTGTTTTATCCTCGCCAGCCTGTCATAGAAATTCGGAAATACTGTAAGCAAAAATTTCTTGAGATTGGCACTAATTCCGCTTAACAGTATTGCAATGTTCCCGAAGATTTTTGTCGGCTGAAGTGATACTGCTGTTGCCCAAAGTTTCATGAAATTCTTCCATTCACCGCAGCATGCATAATGACGGTAAATGTTCAGCAAAGGCTCATCAACATACGAAAAGTTATATTTCCGCGCCAGTCTCAGCCATGCTTCCCAGTCCTCAAGAGCGCGCAGTCTTTCGTCAAATCCTCCCTCCTCATAGAAACATTCCGTCCTCAGCAGCACATTGACCGGGATGAAACTCCCCCTGAGAAGTTCAGCATAATACCCTTCATTGATTGGCCTTCTTGTGTAGCTCTTCCGCAAAACCGCTCCGTCCTGATAGATTATATTGCAGTCACAGTATACGAGTGCTGTATCATTTCCGCATTCCTGAAGTTTTGCAAGCTGCTTCTCCAGTTTCTCCGGCAGCCATTCATCATCATCATCGAGGTAGGATATGTACTCATACTGTCCCCCCCCCTCCTGCATTGTACGCAATACTTAGGGCTGTGTTCCGGGCATGACTGACACCATAATTCCTGTCGTGCGCAACATAGCAAATCCGGCTGTCCTTCTCCGCGTAAGTCTCAACCATCTTCCTCACATCATCACGAAGAGGCCAGTCCGCCGGGCTGTCGTCAACAACAACACAATTCCAGTCCGTATATGTCTGGGCAATGACGCTCTTCAATGCACGCTCGACCATTTCAGGTTTCCTCTTGTGCGTGGTTATCGCCGCTAGTATCATGCTGCATTCTCCTTGTGGATTTCGTTCGTGTAATTATAGCTTGACGGCCAAATATCGCGGTATCACATAAGGCTGATTTTTTCCCGGTTTGTGCGAGTATAATTCTGGTCATCCAAACTTTAAGGAGGCATTCATTTTTCACCATGCAGAAATTCATCACGTCATTAGTTCTCGCAGTCCTCGTTATGATCCCGGCCATGTCCCAGGCTCACGATAAGCACGAAGACAGGCCCGCAATGCTGGTCGTCTCATTCGGTACGTCAATGCCGGAAGCGCGGAAGGCAATCGACAGTCTTGTTGAGGCCGTGAGGAGTGAGTTTCCCGGAGTCCCGGTGAGGCTCGCATTCACGTCCAACATAATACGCCGCAAACTTCAGAAGGAGCAGGGCGAGTCAGTACCAACACCTTCACAGGCACTTGCCCAGCTCAATGATGAAGGGTACACGCACGTTACTGTGATTCCGACTCACATGATACCCGGTGAAGAGTACGATGAAGTCTGCGATGTAGCGTGGGCGTTCGGAGGCATTGACGGCAAGTTCGGCTTTGAGGGAATCAGCGTTTGCAGTCCGTTCCTTGACGGCGTTAAAGGCTGTGAGACAGTCGCGGATATTCTCATGAAGAGATTTTCTGAGCGGCTCAAGGACAAGGAGACCGGGATAATTCTCATGGGGCACGGGACACCTGAGCATTTCGCAAACGCACAGTACCTACAGTTACAGCTGGCATTGAATCAGAAGGCTTACGGAAGATTCTTCATCGGCACGGTTGAGTCAGCACCGACGATTGATGATGTCATGGCCGAACTCAAGCGTCATCCCGAAATCAAGAAGCTCGTACTCTCACCTCTCATGATAGTAGCAGGAGACCACGCCAACAATGACCTTGCCGGAGAAGATGAGCCTGACTCATGGATCAACACTCTGCGCAAAAACGGCTGGAAGGACGTAACCACATACCTTGTGGGACTCGGTGAGGACAAGAATATTGCGAGTGAGCTTGTGAGGAAAGTACACAAACTCATTGATGAGGACGACTAGAGTTTTCCTGCCCGCGCTGTTTTTGCTGGCATTGTCATTGTGGCGGATTTCGTCAGGTGAATGGGATATACCGTTTGCTGACGTGATCCGCTTTTTGCTGACTGACTCGGACTCCGCGCAGGCTTTCGTGATACGTTCGGTGAGACTCCCCCGGCTGTTATGCGCGATATTCACGGGAGGACTGCTCAGTGTCTCAGGCGTAACACTTCAGGGACTCCTTGCGAATCCTCTGGCCGAACCGTATACGCTGGGCATAGCTTCGGGGGCGGCGTTCGGTGCTGCGGTTGGGATTCTTTCGGGGGAATGGGCGGTTATGCCGTGCGCGTTTCTGGGGGCAATGGTCGCTCTTCTGCTGACTGGGGCAATCGCTCATGACGGAGGGCGCGAGAGGCTGATACTTGCGGGGGTAATCTCGAACGCTGTCCTGTCGGCGGGAGTAACATTCATGAAGGCTCTTGCGGGGGACAAAATCGGGGCGGTAGTGCTGTGGCTTATGGGGAGCTTTTCGGGGGCAGGCTGGCGTGATGTCTGTGCGGTCATGGCCGGGAGCATTGCCGTGATGATTCCTGCTTACGTGGCGGGCAACGCTCTTGACGCTATGTCGCTTGGGGAGGACAGAGCTTCTGTCTTGGGAGTGAATGAGGGACTAGTGAGGGTGATACTGCTTGTGTGCGTGTCGGTGGGAGTCGCTTTGTGCGTGAGCTCGTTCGGGGGGATTGGGTTCGTGGGACTCGTTGTGCCGCATATCTCGCGGGGTTTCGTGGGAGCGTCTCACAGGCGGGTAATGGTGAATGCGTTCATGATTGGGGCGGGAATTATGGTGCTTGCTGACGGTGCAGCTCAGGGAATGGGCGAGATACCTGCGGGGGTGATTACTGCGGTTGTTGGGGGGCCGTTCCTGTGGAGGGTGCTGGCGAGGAGGGCGGGATAACTATTCAGCCTAAGAGGACGGGGAAATTCTGCGGTGATGGGGGGGGGGCTGCTTTCGGCTATGAGCTTCTCCCGGCGATGCTTCGGTGTCAGATGTTGGGGTGAAACTCTGCGCTAACAGGAGGGAGCTTCTTGGTGTTGCTTACGGGATAACTCTTCGGCGTATGATGATGCACGGAACTTTCCGCCCGGTATGAACGGTGAGTCGCCGTAATTCTTCCAGCCCTCAAGATTCCAGCCTGACGCTTCGAGGGATTCGCGGACTATCTTGCGGCATAAGTCTTCTGCTTCGGCGTAAGTGTCAAATTCTCCGGCCATGTAGCGTTCTGACTCGTCAGCAAAATGATAATTGTCGTCAACCATAACTGTATACTTCATCATTCAGTGCCTCCGTGAAAAATATACATGTGTTATACTAGCACAAATCCATAAAAGGAGTCTTGACAAAATGCAAAACCGCCCCATAATTGACACGACACGACACGACACGACACGACTCTTGTGCGCATTTTCTGGACTGGGGGATGGGATTCTACGTACAGGCTTGTTGAGCTTTCACGTATGGCTGTAACTGTTGAGCCTGTTTACTGCATAGACAAGGAACGTGCCAGTCTCAACATAGAGAGAGCCGCGATGAGCAATATCCTCAAAGTACTTCAGGAAAGACCAGAGACCCAAGCGAAATTTCTTCCCATAAAACAAATCGACACAGACACACTCCCGGAAGACAAAGAGATTGCTGAGGCGTATGAATTTGTGCGCAAGTCTGTGATGATCGGCTCACAGTATATATTCCTCGCAAAAGCAGCGGCTTGTTATCCCGGCATAGAGATGGGGATTGAGAAGCCCAGCGGGGAGTTCAGCGGATGCTATGAGGCAATAGAGATGTTCGGGAAATTAATTCACGTCAATGATACATGGAGGATTGACACGGAACACTCAGCGCGTGAACTATGTGTGCTGTTCGGAAATATCAGCTTCCCGATAATCATGAAGACCGAGCTGGATATGCTGAAGAATATTCATGAGTGGCACTATGAGGATGTGATGAGCAATATATGGTTCTGCCACAATCCCATAGACGGCAAGCCCTGCGGGAAATGCAGGCCGTGTGAACAGAAGATGGAATGCGGGATGGAATGGTTACTGCCTGCTGAAGCTCACGTGCGCTACAGGCGGCACAAGAAACTTGAAGCGGCCATGAAGATACCTGTTGCAGGAATTATGCTTAGGGCAATGCGGAAGGTCTATAGGGTTGCGCGGGGTATTCTGCGTTCACTGAGGGGAAAGACACTAGGGAATTAGTATGACGAGTCAGGCTGTCCAGTCCTCGCACTGGAGGCCGTCAATTCTGGCGAACTCGCTCACGTTGTTGGTTACGAGTGTTCCGTTCAGTGCCAAAACTGTAGCGGCTATGAGCGTGTCATTGTAGCCTATTTTCTGCCCACTACGCTCAAGGGCGGCTCTGATTCTGGCGTAAGTCCGAAGCATAGAGTCCTCGAACGGGACTATTTCATACGGTTCACAGAAAGCAAGAGTCTGCGCTAAAGTCTCGTCATGCCGCTTGCTTTTCTCCGCACCGACCAGCAATTCGCCCTTCACAATCGCGGGAATCTTGATTAACTCAGTGGGAATGGAATTGAGTTTCTTGGCAACAGCTCCCTGTGGATTTCGCATGTAGAAGATGCAGATATTCGTGTCGATGTAATATATCTTAATCAAAGCTGATACCGTCCTCATCACGCGCATAGCCGTCCGGGGGAGCTACGAATGTCTCATCAGTTACAGAACCTGCTGTGTTCTCTATGTACTCGCGCCAGCCTTCCGGGGTGTCATAGTCAAAAACCTTGTACCTTATCTTGCGTCCATTGTAATCAATTTCCTTGTAGCGCATAATTCATTCCTCCTTTGGGATGCCGACATTATAGCACGAAAAAAAACTCCCCCCAATTTTCAGGAGGGAGTCTCATTCTCACGCGTTATACTTCGTAGGGCTTAATCTCGCGGACAACGTCAAGAATCGTCCCGTCCCTAGCCTCAAGAATCGCTACTACTCTGTCCTTCCACTGAAGGTCATCCGGCTTCCCGACGAGAGAGTATGCCTTCTCCTGAAGCTCCTTGATGGGTACGTGCTTTATCCCGGCCTTGTCGAGAGCCTCGATGATGTCCGGCCTAAGCGGGTTGACGGCGATACCGTAGTCCGTAACGACAACATCAACGCAGTCGCCCGGCGTCGTAACCGTAACAACATGCTCGCAGATTGTCGCCATGCGTCCACGAGTGAGCGGCGTAACGATGACGCAGCACTTCGCGCCCTCGGCAGTGTCAGGATGTCCGCCGGGTGCGCCCCTAAGCACTCCGTCCGAGCCTGTGATGACGTTGACGTTGAAGTCTATATCAACCTCAAGAGCCGCGAGAACAACGAAATCCAGCTTGTTCACGAACGCTCCCTTGTTGGCGGGGTTGGCGTACTCGGAGGCCGTCATCTCGAAGTGGTTGGGATTCGTCCTGATGTCCTCGATTGCTCCCGTGTCGAAGTCCTGAACGTCGATGATCTTGCCGACTTTGCCCTTGCGCTGAAGCTCGCAGATTGCCGCGGTGATTCCGCCGATTGCCCACGCCATTTTGATTCCGCGCTCGTCCATGAAAGGCTCAAGGAATCTGTTCACCGCAAGTGAAGGCCCGCCTGCGCCAGTCTGGAAGCTGAAGCCCTCCTTGAACCACGGACATGCGGCGATAACCTTCGCGGTGTTCTCGGCCATCATAAGGTCGCGGGGGTTCTGTGTCATTCTCGCGGCGGCTGAGGCTATCTTCTTGGGATTGCCGATCTCGTCAACCTTCACAACGTAGTCGACATTGACACCGTGAATGCTGGGCGGGAAGTTCGGGTACGGCACGAGCGTGTCAGTAATCACAACTACTTTGTCCGCATACTCAGAGTCAGGCACCGCATAGCTGAGGACTCCGCAGTCCCCCTTTCCGCCGAGTGCGCGGGCGTTGCCGTATTCGTCTGACGTTGGCGCGCCGATGAACGCAACATCAATGTGAACGTCGCCTTCCTCGATTGCCCTGACACGTCCGCCGTGTGAGCGCAGGATTGCGGGGGTCTTGAGCTTTCCGTGTGAGACGACATCGCCCATCTTGCCTCTGATTCCTGATGTCTGGATGCCCGTAACGATTCCCTGCTCAATGTACGCGGCTATGGGGTCGTGAGCATCGCCAAGGCTTGAGGCCGCAATCGTGATGTCCTTGATGCCCAAGTCAACGATTTCCTTCATGACCATGTTGACGATATAGTCGCCGTTCCTGAAATGGTGATGGAAGGACACTGTCATTCCGTCCTTGATTCCGCAGGCTATGACCGCCTCACGGATTGACGGAAGGAGCTTGCTCTCCTGGGGCTTCTCGCAGA
>JAFSRQ010000100.1 GCA_017446055.1 Synergistaceae bacterium
GCAGAGATTCGCGCCTTTGCCTCCGAGAAGCAGGCGGTTGGAGCCGTCTCCTTCCTTGAGGCTGTAAACAAACTTTTCTGAGGGCATAATGAATCACTCCCTGATAAATTTTTGGTGATATGTGAATTATAGGGAATCGGCGGGAAAATTGCAGTGCGTTGTTTTGCTAGTTTACATTCCGGCAACGTCCCCGCTATTTCACGTCAACGCGCCTTCCCTCGCTCGCTGAGACATACGCCGCGTAAATCACCTGCACAGTCTCATACGCGATGTCAAAGCCAGACTCCGCTTCCCTGTCATACGCAACAGCCTCCAGGAAATCACGAAGCTCGCCCGAATACCCCCGTATCACCTCGTCGGACACAAAAGCCTTGTTCCAGCCGAGTTTTGACGGGAGCATCTCGGCAATGTACACGTCATCGAGTCCGTCCTCGTCAAGGAAGTAAGTGCTGAGAATGTCGGTCGGTGTGATGTTGCAGGTGAGGGCGGTATCATTCGCGTAGACCTCGATGTAGTTTTTCGTCCCGCCAAGCACAGTATCGCTCGCAATCGTCAGGCACTTTGTCCCGTCCGTGAATGTTACTGTTACTGCCGCGTAATCCTCGACATCTTCGGGCCGCGCGGAAATGTGGCGGTGTTCGTAGTCGGTGAGGCTGGCTGTAGTCGTCCCTGTGTCAGCAACAACGCTAGCAATCCCAATGTCCTCGCCGCGGGCTTTGGCCTCCTGATGCTTGAGCCAGAGCATTCCGCTTAGGGGGTGAGTTCCTGTGCGAATGAGGGTGCCTCCTCCTGTCCTGTTCCATTTCCCTGCGACTGGTGAGCTTGAACCCTTGAGGCTTTCCTCACCCTTCATGAAGAGAATCTTGGAGCGTTTTGCGCGGATGATTTCTGCGGCTTTCTGGACGGGAGTGGCGTAAACGAAATTCTCAGCGTACATGAATCTTTTCCCGGTCTCACGCAGAACATCACGCAGCTCATTCATCGCGGCCATGACGGACTCATACATTGCGCTTCTGGGAGTCGTGTGGCCGATATCCTCCTCGCCTTTGCGCCCGAAATACCCGGTTAGGGGCTTCTCGCAGATGACATTCTTGCCTGCCCTGAGAGCCTTAACCGCCATAGGCACATGAAGGAACGGGGGGGTAACTATGTCGATGACGTTGATTTCCGGGTCAGCGAGCATTGAGTCATAGTCTGACGTAACGCTCTCGTAGCCGAAATCTCTGCGGACTCCTTCTGCAAGCTCCGTGTTGAGGTCGCATATGGTCTTGAGGCGGAAGGGGATTCCTGTTACTGCCTTGTAGCCGTTGCCGTGAAGACGGGCCGCGTAGCCTGCTCCTGCCGTGCCAATGATAACGGGCTTCATGTTGGGTGTTCCTCCTTGTGTGAATGGGATATGCAGATTGTACTACATTCCTTCACACAAGGACGAGTAGATTATTGATGCCCAATATATTTGTGTACTGAGCCTGCTGCGACCGTCCTGCGGCTTTCACGAACCATTTGTTATGACGTTGGCGGCTGTACCGAGCGAGTCATGGTGATTGCCCGGCCTAACTTCCCCCAAGTGATGACATGAAATCGCTTCATGTTGCCTTCACGATTCCCTCGCTGAGTTCCCATATTGAGGATTACTCTTCGCTAATTTATAGTCCGGCAAGCTCATTAACCTTTGCGGTTATCGTCTCAATCGTAAGGTTATTGCCTCCAAGCCGTGCCGCCTCATGTCCATTCTTGTAGAACACGAACGCAGGAAGCCCCATCACCGCCGGACGGAGCATCATCGCTACTCTCCTGTTCCTTGACGTGTCGACCGAGCAGAACTTGACCCTGCCGTCATACTTGGGTGTGTCAGCAAGCGCGTGGTACTTAGGCATTAACGCCATGCACGGCCCGCACCCAGGCCCCCAGAAATCAAGCACAGCAAGTACGGGGCTGTTCGTGATTTCCGACTCGAAGTTGTCTTTTGTTATCTCTGTTATTGACATGTTTACCTCCTGGATTGTCTAATGGAATTTGCATATTATCCCAAATAAGCCCCGCTTTATGTCAACACCAGCAAGCCCGCATGTAGTATCATTACGGCATTCCATATTGGCACGGAAAGAAGCTGAGAAAGTTTTTGCGCTGACGATGCTGTGAACGGGGAAATGATTATGCCTGGTGTTGTGGGATGCTAGCGTTGATATTGCTTCGGATGATGAGACTGTGCCGTTTGCTGACGTAACATTCATTGACGCTGACACTGCCCGACTCAGTAACAAACCTTAAGACTGAGATTGTCCGTTAGCATGACCGCAACTATTCCTACAAGGCCAAGTCAGACCAGCGTGAATTTGCCCGCAGGTACATCCGGGGGACAATCATCGCGCTTTACTGCCACGACTACATGAACGGACTTAACACGGCTGGATGGCATCTGCGCTTCATCTCCGAGTACTGGACTACTGGCGGCCATGTCCTAGACGCTGAAGGGAAGGACTGCATTGTTTAGATGGACATTATCAGCGACTTTCGGATGATTGCTAGAGCTTCAAAAGCAAGAAGTTATCCGTGAACATGCGGGAAGGAATCGAGAAGGCAAGTAACACACAAAGGAGGCTGTATCATGGAGAAGCATGAGCTAGTGATAATCGGAGCAGGCCCGGCGGGAATGTCGGCGGCAATTTACGGAAAGAGGGCGGGGCTTGATGTTCTCGTTCTTGAGAAGGGGATTGCGGGAGGACAGATCAACAACACTGACGAGGTCGAGAATTACCCGGCAGTCCCCCATGCTTCAGGGCAGGAACTGGGCGAAATGTTCAAGTCCCACGCGCTGAAGTTTGGGACTGAGATTAGGCGGGTTGACGACAGCAGGGCAGAAATCCGGGACGGCAGAAAGATTGTCATCACCAAGAAGGGCAAAGAGTCACCAGAAATTGAGGCTGATGCGGTGATTGTTGCGACTGGTGCGCACTTCAAGCGTCTTGGCTGTGAGGGCGAGGCAGAGCACATAGGGCAGGGAGTGAGCTTCTGCGCTACATGCGACGGTGCGTTCTTCGAGGGCTACGACATCGCGGTAGTCGGGGGCGGCAACACGGCGGTTGAGGAGGCCTGCTACCTTACGAAATTCGCGACGAAAGTCTACATCATCCACAGGCGCAATGAGTTCCGCGCGGACAGGTCAGCAGTAGCAAAAGCTCTCGCCAACCCGAAAATTGTCCCGGTCTACGATACAGTGGTCGACAAAATCGAGGGCGTTGGCATGGTCGAGAACCTAGTAATCCGCAACGTGAAGACGAACGAGACGAGCAATCTTGATGTGGCGGGAGTGTTCATGTTCGTTGGGCAAGAGCCGGAGTCAGAGTGCGTGAAGGGTGTCGTCGATATGGAGAATGGCGGCTGGATAATCACGGATGACAGGATGAGGACTTCCGTTGAGGGGATATTCGCGGCGGGGGATGTTCGGAGCAAGTTCCTGCGTCAGGTGATAACGGCGGCATCGGACGGTGCAGTTGCGGCCATGTCAGCGAGCGCGTATATCAACAGCAAGGCGTAAAGCTCAAGGGCGAGTCAGGAATTGGGGAGACTGTGAGGAATCCGGCCTCCCTTTTTTGTTGTGTGTGTATAATCTGAGGCATTCCCACAAAAGGAGGACAATATATGTGGAACGCCATCAACGGAGCAAGCAATGAGATTGTCGGCGGTATTGTGGTTGCGGCACTGTTCGGGCTGCTTGGGTGGGTGTACAAACGGTACAAGGCACTCAAGGAGGAATATGCGCGGACGGAACAAGAGATTGAACGCATGAAGGAGGAAACGAGCCGTATAGGAGCGACGAAAGAGGAACATGAACGGTTGACGGCGGAACTTCAGCGCAGGGACGAGGAATTGAGGCAGGTGAAGGCGAACTCGCAAGAAGACTCTATGCGTATCAAAAAGCTGTGGGGTCAGGTCAGTGATGCGGAGGGTCAGCATAGTGAGGATTTGCGGCGAAATGAGGCGTTGCAGGGTCAGCTTGAGGCTACACAGGCGGACTTACGGCGCAAGGATGAAGCACTGAGGCAGGCTGAGGCAAAATCGCAGGAGGCTTCACGGCAGATTGAGGTGTTGCAGTCAGAACTTCAGCGCAAGGATGAGGCACTGAGGCAGGCTGAGGCGTTGCAGTCAGAGTTACGGCGCAAGGATGAGGCACTGAGGCAGCTTGAGGCGAAATCACAGGAGGCTTCACGGCGCATTGAGTCGTTACAGGGTCAGCTTGAGGCTACACAGGCGGAATTACGGCGCAAGAATGAGGCACTGAGGCAGGCTGAGGCGAAATCTCACGAGGCTTCACAGCAGATCGAGGCGTTGCAGTCAGAGTTACAGCGCAAGGATGAGGCACTAAGACAGGCTGAGGCGAAATCTCACGAGGCTACACGGCAGATTGAGGCTACACAGCAGGAATTACAGCTGGAAAAAGCCAAGCCGAAACTTCCCCCGATAAGTGATACGGAATTTATCGAGCTGTGCAAATCTGGTTATGCTCCAACAGTCGAAGCGGTAATAATGAACGGTGCTAACGTCAATGCTAAGGACAAAGGCGGCAGGACAGCTTTAATATTCGCCGCACGTAGCTGCCACACTGAAACAGCAGAATTACTCCTGAAACATGGTGCTGATGTCAACGCTAAGAGCGATAACGGCTGGACGGCTTTAATGTTCGCAGCAAATAACGGCCACACTGAAATAGCAGAATTACTCCTGAAACATGGTGCTGATGTCAACGCTAGGAACAAAGACGGCTGGACGGCTTTAAAGTTAGCAACAATTAACGGAAAAACAGAAACCGCCAACCTCCTCCGCAAATACGGCGCAAAATAACCTCCTCCCGGTCAGACTCATGGCCGGGGGATTTCCTCTGCTTGCGTGGAAAATATCGTGTCCCTGCCCGGCTAGTTGCTCTTCTCTTGGGACTCCGCTGGCCTGTTCTCCTTCACTGCCTCCGCTCCCCTGTCCTCCATGTTGAAGAACACGAACTTGAACCTGCACAAATCCTCGTCCTTCTCATTCACAATATCAGCGTCAATGTAGAATATCCGTCTTCCTGCTTTCCTGACTTTGGCCGTGCATATCAGCTTCTGCGCATTACGTGAGCCTCTCAGGTAGTCCACATGCCCGTTGACCGTAACCCCGTAGCCCCCCGCGCTCAGGAACGCCACACCCGCAGTGTCATCCGCCATCGTGAAGAGAACTCCCCCGTAAGGTATACCGTAAGGGTTGAAGTGGTACTCCTGAAGCTCAAGCTCACTCACTGCGACTCCGTCCTCGACCTTCACGAACTGGAAGCCCGTCTTGTACTCGATATCGTTTCTGAGCGTCTCTAATGCCTCGCGGTTAATCTTTATTTCTTCCGACATTGTGATAACATTCTCCCTTGCTGTGAATTGTGTGATGAGTGCGCTGCTGTTGCTGTGAACACGGTCAGCCGACAAATTTTTTGTGGGACTTGGGACACTTGCCGCTCCGTTTTCCAGCAAGAATTATACAGCCC
>JAFSRQ010000101.1 GCA_017446055.1 Synergistaceae bacterium
GACAAGCTCAGGGGTAATATCATTCGTCATCCGTCATCCCTCCTATTTCAGCTCGGCCTTTATGCGCGGGTCAATGTACGCATACAGAAGGTCAACCAGAAGATTCACGATGCTGAATGTGATTGCGATGAAGAGGACTCCGCCCTGAACCATCGGGTAATCGCGGCTCATTATCGCGTTCACCATCAGCCTCCCGACACCAGGCACGGCAAATATCGACTCGGTCAGAATCGCTCCCGACAATAATTGCCCGAACTGGAGACCGCACAGCGTTACGACAGGGATCAGGGCGTTCCTGAGAGCGTGGACACCGATAACGATTGACTCCTTCTGGCCTTTTGCGCGGGCAGTGCGTATGTAGTCGGCGCGGATTACCTCAAGCATTGACGAGCGGGTCATCCTCGTAACCATGCTGACACTTTGAGCCGCTAACGCCACTGACGGGAGTATCATTGCCTTGAACGTGCTGAACCCCGACGACGGAAGCCACCTGAGTCTCACCGAGAAGAACAGAATCAGCAGGAGTCCCAGCCAGAACACGGGCATTGAGAGTCCTATCATGGCGAAAATCATTGTGATTGTGTCGAACCATGAGTATTGCTTGATGGCCGATATTATTCCGCAGGGGATGCCGATTATGATTGCGATTATCATTGCGAACGCAGACAGCTTCAGGGTGTACGGAAACGCCGTGAGTATCTCCTGCATTACCGGCCGCTTCGAGCTGTAGGAGCGTCCTATGTCGCCGTGGGCTACGGCCTTCCACACGTAATTTCCGAACTGCACGAGGAACGGGTCATTGAGTCCCTCCTTGTCGCGGAACTCCTTTATCGCCTCATCAGTCGCAAGATCTCCTAGCACCATTCTCGCGGGGTCTCCGGGCGTGAAGTAGAGCAGTGTGAAGACGCAGAACGCCACGCCGAGAAGCACGGGTATCAGCATGATTATGCGCCTGAGTATGTACTTGAGCATGAAATCACTTCCTCACATAAAATTAACGGCAAGGCTCAGAATTTCCGTCCCTGCCGTCATCTGGTGTCAATGTCGCTGACTCTGCGCGCTACTCCTCGAAGTAGACATGCCTGAACGAGTGAACCTCGAACGGGTCAACCTCAAATCCCTTCACGACTTTCCTCACGCCAGCTATAGCCTCGTCATTGTGCAGGTAAATCATCGGGAGCTGGTCGTTGATGTAGAGCTGCATATCACGGTAGACCTTCGCGCGCTCCTCACCGTCAGGAAGGCTTCTTCCCTTTGCGAGCATCTCATCAAGTTTCGGGTCTGAGAACGTCGTGTAGTTGGTGCCAGCGTTGGACTCCAGAAGCCCCGCCACAGCATAATCCGGGTCAGGCACTGAGAGTCCCCAGCCAAGAAGGAACACGTCATGCTGCTTCTGCTGTAACACGTTGAGGTACGCGCCCCATTCCTGCTGTACGATTTCGGTCTGGATTCCGAGCTCCGCCAACTGCGCCTGTATTATCGTGGCCATGTCCACACGCTCCTTGCGCTCGTTGGAACGGATGACGAACTTCAACTTTGCCGGGTCAACTCCCGCTTCAGCGAACAGCTTTTTGGCAAGCTCAACATCTCTCTCGTGAACGGGAATCTCATTGTTGATGGAGTATTTCGTTACTTCTGGGATGAGGCTTCTCGGTGTCTGGCCGACTCCCCTCATTACCGCCCGCTGAATGTTCACGGTGTCGAGAAGCGCGAAGATTGCCTTGCGGACTCTCACGTCGTCGAACGGTGCTTTGTGGACGTTGAAGCCCATGTAGGTTGTTGACGGAATGACTTTGCGCTGAAGCTCAAGCTCCGGGTTGTCTTGGATGCGCCCGAGCTCGATTGTCGTTACGGGATATGCTATGTCGACCGCCCCCGTCTCAAGCTCAATCGTTCTGTTCGTAGGCTCAGGGATTGAACGCACAATGAGGGTCTGGAATTTCGCCTTGTCGCCCCAGTAGTCATCGAAACGCTCGAAGGTGTAGTGATCTCCTTTTGCCCACTCCTTGAACTTGAACGGGCCAGTGCCGACCGGGTTCATGCCGTAGTCATCGCCAGCCGCCTCGACAACCTTCTTGCAGACTATGTTGCCCCAGCTGTGGACGAGGGACGAGAAGAACGGGTAATTGACCTTCTTCAGGTGGATGATGACGGTGTAGGGGTCAACGATTTCAACGTAGTCCAGATCCTGAGAGTACGTGTGAATGTGTGAGCCTGCGGGGGTGTTGGCGCGCTCAAGGCTGAACTTCACATCCTCAGCGGTCATCTCGTCGCCGTTGTGGAATTTTACCCCTTTGCGGAGGTACATTTTGTAGGCGGTGTCGGAGAGGAACTCCCATTTTTCCGCGAGGCCAGGCCGTAATGTCCCGTCAGGATTCAGGAATATCAATGTGTCGTAGATGTGGGAGCAGGCGCGGGAGGTTGGGTAGTCGTTGTGTCCGATGGGGTCAAGCGTGGTAGCATCGTACTGGTCTGCTACAACGAGGGTGTCTTTTGCGGACGAAATGCCAGCCAGTGAGACAGCCAGCACTAACGCAAGCGCAACTGTGAGAAACTTCTTCACGATAAGGAAGCCTCCTTGTGATTTATGGAATGCCCAGCATGATACGTGAAAACAATGTGCGTGTCAAAGTATTAATCCCGTATCACAGGCGGAAAATTTGCGGTCATGGCCGGGGGCTTTTGTGATTTCGGGGGAACAATGGCGTGATAGCAGGCATTAATCCCGTATCACAGGCGGAAAATTTTTGCGGTCATGGCCGGGGCTGATTTTGTGATTTCGGGTGAACATAGGCGTGATAGCAGGCATAATTCCCGTATCACAGGCGGAAAATTTGCGGTCATGGCCGGGGCTGATTTCGTGATTTCGGGTGAACATAGGCGTGATAGCAAAGCATAATTCCCGTATAATATCCTCATCCCATTACAGGAGGAATCATCATGAGGAAATTTTTGCTGACGGTACTACTTCTCGCGCTGGCTTCGGCTTCTTTTGCTGACCCGGTCAAACATGGCCAGTGCTGGACGATCTCAGAGTTGACCGTGCTGGACAAGGAGAATGTAGCGGGCGGAAAAGGGACTCTTCACGGGGAGTTCTCATTCATCCGGGACAACGCCAGGGATGAGGACGCGATAAAGGAGATAGGCTTCATGACGCTCAATCACGGCGCGTTCATCGGACTCCACAAGCACAACGACAACGAGGACGCTTACCTGATACTCTCAGGCACCGGGATATTCACTGACGGCAACGGCCACGCATATGTAGTGAGGCCGGGCGACATGACTATAGCCCGCCCCGGACAGTGGCACGGACTCGCTAACATCAATTCGGACGAGCTTGTGTTCCTCGACATTATCGCCAAAAACGGAGCGGCTGACCTCGAAGCACTCCGGGCGAACCCGACTCCCCAGTATTACCCTGCGGATAAACTTTTCGACAAGAACACGGAACATGCTGGCGGAACTGGCGAAGGGACACTGTACGGCAAGTTTGCTTTCAGGCGCGAGCAGGCAACGAATGACCAGGCCATAAAGGAAATCGGGCTGATGACTCTCAAGCCCGGCGACTCAATCGGCCTCCACAAGCACGACGCAAACGAGGACACGTACATTATCCTTGCCGGGACCGGGACATTCACGGACGGAGAAGGCAACGAGTACATAGTTGGGCCTCAGTCGGTAACGATTGCCACAGCTGGCGAGTCCCACGCGCTGAAGAATACCGGGACGGAAGACTTGGTGTTCATCGACCTGATTGCGCAGAATCACGGCTTGAAGTAGGCAACAAAAATCCCCCTGCCATTCTCTGACGGGGGGACGCATTCCGCAGACAGTCTCAGAAATTCATCATCACAATATCCGCACTGGTCGTCCATTCACGCACAGGCTCTCCGAGAATCTCACGCAACCCTTCGTCTTTCCTGCGCGATAACACAGCAACCTTCCTTCCAGAGTTCCACAATTCCCGCAAAGCCTCATCCGATATGAACCATTTCCCGCGCTCTATGTCATGGTCAGCACCAAATTCCAGCTCATTGAGACATTCAGCCGTAATAGTCCGTCTCTTTGTGTAGAAGCTCACGCCCTGCATCAAGTTTCCGTAGACGATGACATCATCAGCCTCACGCGGAATCATGGCCGCCGACTCTTTGTGCGACAGCAATTTTCCCTCGACCTGAAACGCCCCCGATGCCCCCAGCATGGCCAGCAGCGCGACTACTCCCATCATGGCCGGGACATTCATCCGTCTCACGAAGAATGACAGCCCGACGAACACCAATAGCATAACCGACAGCTTTATCGCCGGAAGCACCATCGCGTGATATGCAGGGTCGTCTTTTGCTGACGGGAGGATGAAGCCCGCGAGTATTACCGGGATTAATATTGCTGACGTGAGAATGATGAACCGCCTTAACGCCCGCCCTTCAAGCACGGACATTGACGCGCCACCAAGAACGGCAAGAGGCACGAAGCACGGCAGTATGTAGGGGATGAGCTTTGAGCCTGACATCGAGAAGAACACGAACGGAAGCGCGAACCACAGTCCCAGCAACGCCCCCGAAGAACGGTCAACGAGTCTGCATTTCCCGAAGACAGCCCGCCCCGCGTCCCACAGGATTCCCGTCCACGGAATGAACCCGGCAATCACAATCGGCACGAAGAAATACGCAGGCTCGTACCTGTCATGAATTGTTGTCGTGTATCTCAGGAAATGCTCGCGTATGAAGAAGAAGCTGAAATAGTCCGGGTTTCTCCTGCACACCTCGATGAAGTAGGGAGCGACTATCACGAAGAAGAGTACGATTGCTGACGGTGAGAACAGTCCGGGAATTTTGCGGAAATTTTTGGTGAGTATGAGGTGTAACAGTGCGATTCCTCCGGGCAGGACAACGCCGATTAACCCCTTCGTCAGCACAGCAAGAGACATGAACGCATAGAACGCGAGAATCATTGACCGCCTGCCGTCCACGTACCAGAAGTAATAGCTTGCCATCGCCGCCGTGAACATGAAGGTTAGTGTCATATCGGTAATGTTTATTCGTGAAGTCCCGTACCACAGCACAGACGACGCCAGCATTACCCCCGCCAGCCCCGCGGCATACCTCGACCCGGTAACCTTCCTTGCGACCACGAACGCCAGTACACAGCACCCAAGCCCGGCCATGACGGGGAAGAATCTCCCGGCAAACTCATTCTCACCGAACATCACGAACGCTCCCGCCGTCAGCCAGTAATGCAGGGGAGGCTTCTCGAAGTACAGAGCGTAATTCAGCCGCGGGGTAATGAAGTCCCCAGTTTCCAGCATCTCACGGGGAATCTCCGCGTACCTTCCCTCGTCCGGGTCAAGAAGGCCGTAATCCCCCAGCCCGTGAAAGTACACGAACACAGCCAGCATACCAGCCAGCACGAGAATCGCACGCCTACTCATGATATGCTTCAAGTGTCATCCTCACGGCATCGCGCAGGGTTGTTGACGGATTCCAGCCCAGACGCTTTATCTTGTCGATTGACGGCCTGCGGTTCATTGTGTCGTCGTAGCTGTCAGAGTAGTAATTCTCCGGGGATATTGTTGTGAGCTTCACACGTTCTGCCTTCTCGCGGAAATTGGGAAAACTTTTCATCTCATCAATAATAATCTCTGCAAGCTCGCGGATTGAGTAGTTGTTGCTGGGGTTGCCGATGTTGAAGATCTGCGAGTCCGCCTGCCCCTTATAGTTCTTCAGGATGAGCATCAATGCGTCTGTCCCGTCTCCTATCCACGTGAAGCTGCGTCTCTGATTACCCCCGCCAACTAGCTTAATCTCGCCGCGGTGAAGAATGTCGTAGATGAACTGTGTGATTGACCTTGCGCGGTGCTGCCTTGCGTCCTCCATTGTGTCAAGTCCCGGCCCAATCCAGTTGAACGGGCGGAAGAGCGTGTACTGCAATCCGTTTTCCTGGCCGTAAGCGGTGATTACCCGGTCTAACATCTGCTTCGAGCACGAGTAAATCCAGCGCATTTTCCCGACAGGCCCGGTAACAAGAGGACTCTCATCTTCCAGCAATATATTCTCGTTGGCGAGACCGTATACTTCTGATGTTGACGGGAAGACGACTCTCTTCTTGTACTTCAGGCACATGCGGACGACCTTCAAGTTCTGCTCGAAGTCAAGCTCGAACGTCCACAAAGGTTTGCTCAGGTAGTATGCAGGCATGGCTACCCCCGCGAACGGAAGCACAACATCGCATGAGGCTATCTGCTCTCGTATGTAGTCAGTCTCGCGGAATATGTCGCCCTTGAAGCACGTGAAGCGTTTGTTGCCTGTGAACTTTTCGAGGCGTGTTGTGTTGATGTCGAACGCGCTTATCTCGTAGTCTGTACTCTCCAAAACTTTCTGCACAAGATGACTCCCTATGAAGCCCCCTGCGCCTAACAGAAATATTTTCACCTATATTATCTCCATGCAAAATTTTTGATACAGCCGCAGACCCTCATCACATCGTCATCCGTCATCAGCGGGTAAATCGGAAGTGATACTGCCTGACGGTAATAGCGTTCAGCCTCCGGGAAATCACCAGCCTTGTAGCCGTACTTATCCCGGTAATATGGCTGTAACGGTACGGGCCTGTAGTGTACCTGCAACCGTATATCATTATCCCTGAGATGAGCGAAAAATTCTCTGTGAAGTTCCGCATTGTCAACCCTGACGATGAACAAGTGCCACAAATGCCCCTCTTTGTTTGGCGGCAATATCAGACCGTCAACCCCAGACAGCTCCCGGAAATAGAGCCGTGCAATCTCGCGCCGTCTGTCGACAAAAGCATCAAGCCTCCGCATCTGACTCAGTCCCAGCGCGGAATGTATCTCGCTCAGCCTGTAGTTGTAGCCCAGCTCCTGCATCTCACTGTGCCACGGGCCGTCGGGTGTGTCGACAAACTCAGCGGCATTCCGTGTTGTGCCGTGATTCCTGAACATGCGCAGCTTGCGGGCGTAAGTGTCATTATCGGTGAGGACTGCTCCGCCTTCAGCCGTTGTGATGTGCTTGACCGGGTGGAAGCTCAGTGTCGTCATATCCGCGTCAAACTTCCTCCTGCCGAAAGCATGACTCGCGTCCTCAATCAGCACAGCATTGTACCTGTCTGCAAGCTCACGAAACCCGGCCATGTCCAGAGGGTAGCCGCCGAAACTCACCGGGATTACCGCCTTCACCCGGCCGCCGTGAGACTGTATCGACTCATCCGCCTTCTTGATGTCCATGCAGAAAGTATCATCAATATCCGCGAAAATCGGAGTTGCTCCCGTGTAGATTACGCTGTTTGACGTTGCAACGAAGGTTAGTGCTGATGTTACCGCGAAATCTCCCGCGCCCATTCCTGAAGCGTGCATTGCCCCGTGAAGTGCCGCCGTCCCGGACGAGAATGTTACGGCATGTTTCACCCCGGCATAGTCGGCAAGAGTCTTCTCGAAAGCGTCAACCGCCGGGCCCATCGTCAGCCAGTCCCCGCGCAAGACCTTCACCACTTCAGCAATATCATCATCGTTAATCCATTGACGGCCATATCCTAGTGTCATAATTTTTCCTCCTGTAACGCTACATTTCCTGCCCTGCCCGGAATTTCTCCCATGACAACCCTGCACTTAGGGAACGCGGATATTTTCTTCACGGCCTCCTTAAGCGTCAGAAATCGGACTCCCATATCCCTGCACTTGTCGAGAAAATCACTGAACGCACCGTGCATCATTCCGCCCTCCATCTCTGTGTGAATAGTGTGGACGTTAAGACCGTCCCGAAGAAGCCCGGCGTAATATGAGCTGACATTCTCCGGCCTGACATCACCGAGTACTTCATCAAGAGTAGGGAGTGTTGACGGGATTTGAGGCGTGCTGAACGTTATATCGCCCATCTCAGGAATGAAGGGTGAATATCCCCGCGTATCACTGCAATATTTCAGCCCAAGTTTGTCCTGCACAATCAAGCTGTCCTGTGTTACCTGCCACCCCGGAGCAGCGCATGAGTCCGGCCTGAAGTGCGCGTATTCCTCGAACTGTGAGAATGCCCGCTCAAGCTCGGCGCGTATCTGTTCACGGCTCAGGCTCGGCAAGTTGTCCTGCCAGTAGACATGATCCCACGAGTGAATACCGCAGTCATGACCCTCGTCAACAGTCCTGCGAATCAAGTCAGGGTTTGCGGCTGTAATCATGGGAGCGGGAAGCAGTGTGCCGTATAACAGCGTCTTGATGCCGTAAGCGGAGGGTGCTTTTGTGCGGAACATCTTGCTGATGAAGCCCTTGCGGAAGATTCTGCGTATAGCCTTGCCGGAATTGTCCGGGCCCATCGAGAAGAACACGGACGCTCTAACGTCATGAGCCTTCAGTATGTCGAGAAGCCGCGGCAGTCCCTCAAGGTAGCCTTTGAGCGTGTCGATGTCGATTTTCACCGCCAGAGTTATCGTGCCTCCGAACGCTATTTTCGCCGCAATTTTCGATTTATGTCCGCGCTTCATATTATCTCCCATTCGAGAATCTCTAGTGTGCCGTCATGAGTCTTCATGAGAAGTGCAGGTGACTCCGTAATATTTCCGTCAGCGACTCTAGTCTTCCACACCATGATTTTCCGCCCGTCATGATACGTGAATGCTCCGGGGAATGGTTTTGCGACTGCCCGCACAAGGTTGTGGATTTCTCTTGCTGACTTCGACCAGTCTATGAGGCCGTCTGCGGGAGTCCTTCTGCCGAATTTCGTTGCCTGCGACTCATCCTGCGGCGTACCCTCTGCGTTTCCCGACAGAATATCGTCAAGGCATCTGTCTATGAGTCTTCCTGCTGCCGGGATGATCTTCATGAACACGTCATGTGCTGTTTCGTCCGGGCCGATGTCAACCGCTTCCTGCCCTACGATATTTCCCGCGTCAGCCCGTGCTGTCATGTGGTGCAGCGTAACGCCCGCTTTCGTCTCACCGTTGAGGACAGCACAGTTCACGCAAGCCCTGCCCCTGTACTTAGGCAGTAATGAGCCGTGCATGTTGAACGCTCCGAGGGGGGCAAGGTCAAGAATCTTCATGTCTATCATCGCCCTGTAGTAGAACGAGAATATGACATCAGGCTTCACTTCACGCACGACATCTTCACTCGGCGCGTCTGTCCTTACCGTGATATTGTGTGAGACTGCCAGAGACTTCACCGACTCGAACCATTGAGTCTCGCCGGGGTCATCCTCATGCGTATACACGAGCTTCACATCAACGCCCCGCCTCAGCAGAACCGACAAGCATTCATAGCCCACGGAGCTGTACGCGAAAACCACTGCACTAGCCATTATTGCCCTCCTTGTAGATTTTCCCGGTGTACCCGCCTGTTGTCCCTGTGTACGTTACGACTCACCCGGACAATACAACGTTCACCGCAAACGCCACGAACCGACAAGCATTCATTCCCGACCGCGTCAGCAATCATTCTGTGTACCCGCCTGTTATCCCTGTGTACGTTACGCCTCGCCCGGACAATACAACGTTCACCGCAAACGCCACGAACCGACAAGCATTCACGCCATACAGAGTCAGCCATTATTGCCGCCCTCATAGATTTTCCTGATTACCCAGCGCGGCCTCTTCCTGACTTCCTGATATATTCTCCCGGTGTACTCTCCTGTTATCCCCGTGCATGCCATGACCAGCCCGGAAAGTATCACGTTCAGCGCATACCCCAGCTCCCCGCACAACGCCAAGACAACGCCGAGTCCCGTAACAATTCCTCCTGTTATAGTGATTGCCTGAAGGGGGAAAATAGAGAACGCTGTCATCAGGTCAAACTGTAACCGAATGAGACGGAACAGGCTGTACTTCGACTCTCCCTTTGTCCGAGCCTCATGTGAGACTTCAAGCTCTGTAGGATTGACCGCAAACTTCTGCGCAAGTGCCGGGATGAATGTTGAGACCTCGCCGCACTCGTTGATGATGTCAATGATTGTTCGATTGTAGCCCCGCAGCATGCAGCCGTAATCGTGGAGCGTGAAGCCCGTAACACTGTTCATGATTCTGTTGACCGCCCTCGATGCATAACGCCGGAAGAATGAGTCCCTTCGTTTCTGTCTGATTGTGCCGACTGCATCATGGCCGGAGTCTAGTTCTGCTACTATTCTGGGGATTTCCTCCGGGGGGTTCTGTAGGTCAGCGTCAAGTGTGATGACATATTCGCCGCGTGATATGCTGAAGCCTGCGAGTATGGCTGTGTGCTGGCCGAAGTTGCCGTTGAAGTCTATTACCCGCAAAGTGTCAGGATGAGTCTTCCTTTCCTGCAACATTATGGGGAGGGATGAGTCTCTGCTTCCGTCATTGATGAGGATCACTTCATAGGGCCGGGATAAATTTTCCATGACGGTAAACAAACGCCTGAATAGTTCCGGGAGATTTTCTGCTTCATTGTAGACGGGGATAACTATAGAGATCATATCATTCTTCAACATTAACGGCCTGACTTTCAGGGATTGTGATTGAGCTATTCTACAACATTGTGATAATTGCGGTCAACGAATACGAGTTTTGCTATAATACAGCCAATTCCACAAACAAGAGAGGTACACACACAATGAAGATCGGATTTATCGGACTGGGCATTATGGGCAAGCCTATGGCAAAGAACCTCATCAAGGCCGGCCATGAGCTTCGTGTTTACGACCGCACAGCAGCAGTAGCAGATGAAGTAGTCGACTTCGGCAAGGGTAAAGCCGTCAAAGCCGCCAACGCAGTAGACGCGGCAAAGGGAGTCGAGCTTGTGCTGACGATGCTCCCCAATTCGCCCCACGTCAAGAGTGTAATGCTTGAGGACGACAAAGTTGCTGACCACATGGAGAAGGGCGCGGCGTTTATCGACATGTCCAGCATCAACCCTATAGCCAGCCGGGAAATTGCTGACGCTCTCGCCAAGAAGGGTATCGACATGCTTGACGCTCCCGTTTCAGGCGGAGAACCCAAAGCGATTGACGGCACATTGAGCTTCATGGTCGGGGGGAAGCCGGAAGTCTTCGCGAAATTCGAGCCAGTCCTCAAGGCTATGGGCGACAGCGTGGTACTTTGCGGTGATGTGGGCGCGGGCAACGTAACGAAGCTCTGCAACCAGATCATCGTTGCGGTGAACATTGCGGCATTGAGTGAGGCGTTAATGCTCGGCAAGAAGGCAGGGGTTGACCCGGAGAAAATCTTCCAGGCCATCAAGGGAGGACTCGCTGGCTCAACAGTCATGAACGCAAAAGCCCCCATGATTATGGACCGCAACTTCAAGCCCGGCTTCAAGATTGACCTTCACATCAAGGACCTGGGCAACGTACTTGACGCGGCAAAAGCTGTAGACAGTCCCATTCCTCTCACGGTTCAGGTTCTGGAGATGATGAAGATACTTCACGGCGATGGTTGCGGACAGAACGACCACAGCGCGCTCGCGAAAGTCTACGAGAAGATGGCGAACACGGAGATAACCAGGGGCTAGCGGACAGCTTCAACGTTTCACAAAGTCTTCACTCATCGTAAATATACTAGACCTCGTGATTTAGTGTACAATCTATTTCACGGGGTCTAATTTTATTCTCAGGAGTCTTTATCACCATGCGCAGAATTTTTCTCACACTCTCATTTATACTGTTATCGTTCTCTGCCTCATACGCACAGAATATTTCCCCCGACATTTCCGGGCTGTCTCTCGAAGAATGCCTCATGTTATCGCTGAACAATCACCCGTCGCTGAGTAAGACCAAAGCCTCAGCAAAGGACATAGAAGCACAGATAGAATCCCTCAGAGCCGCTACAAGAGTCAAAGTTACCGTAACAGGCTCGGCGCGCTACAACGGAGATTACGATTACTTCAGCGACAATTACCACAACGAGTCAATCACGCTCGGCGCAACGAAATTACTCTACGACAACAGCCGCAACAAGATACAGCGTCAGATAAAAGCCGAGAACCTCACAGCCTCCCAGGAGACACACAAGAACACAATGATTACAGTAACAGCAGAAGCCAAGCGGAAATATTATGACTTGGTGCTGAAGTTCCTTGACCGGGATTTGCAGCAGGAGAAGGTCAGCAACCTTGAGGAACACCTCAACAGCGCAAAGGGACTCTACGAGGTCGGCAACAGCCCCTACATTGACGTAACGAAAGCTCAGGCCGATCTGTCGTCAGCAAGAGTCTTACTCCTCAAGGCCAACAGCGATATACTCCTCGCTCAGGAAGCCCTCAAGGTCGCAATGGGCACTGACATTCACAGCCCCTTCAGCATAACCGTACCGTCTGAATTACTGCTGCCCTCACTCCCGGAGAATTTCGACTCTCTTGTTGACGTGGCACTGTCTGACCGCCCGGACTTCCGCAAGCTCATGCACGACATTACAGCAGGCGAACTCACGGTAAAGGATGCCGCCCGAGCAAACTCGCCGACAATCACAGGCCAGGCGAATACATCACTCAGCAATACCCAGCACGGCACAACGAGCACGAACTACTATGCGGGTATAAGCGTGAATATTCCTGTTGCTGACGGTGGCGAGACCAAAGCAGGAGTCGCACGGGCAAAGGCACAGCTTGAGTCGACAAACGCAGACGCAGAGTCCCTCAGGCAAAGTATCACCTACTCCGTAATGAGCGCGGCATTGTCCCTCATGAACGCAAAAGACCGCGCAAGGGCAGCAGAAGAGACCGTGAAATACTCCGAGGAGAACCTAGCACTCTCACAGGGACGCTACAATGTCGGTGTCGGGAATCAAATCGAGGTCAGCGACGCTGTGTCGGCACTGGCAGAAGCAAAGCATACATACTATCAGGCAATATATGACGCTCAGACAGCACGGACGAATCTGGACGAGGCACTTGGACATTTTCCGCCCGAAATCGAAGGGAGACAAGATTTATGGCATCTACAGTAGACTTGCACATTCACACTAACGCTTCAGACGGCACTGACTCGCCGGAGCAATTATTGTGGAACATACAGAAGGCAGGCATAACTATATTCGCGGTAACAGACCATGACACTATACGGGGCGCACTGAGGATGAAGAGAATCATTCCGCCGGGAATCAGGTTCATTCAGGGCGTGGAGTTCTCCTGCCGGGCAAACTCTGGGAAGTGCCACATTCTTGGACTGGGCTATGACGAGAACAACCCGGCGTTCCAGGATGCACTGAGGACGGGCGACAATCTGAGGCATGACAAGTTCTACCTGCGCATAAAACTGCTCCGTGAAAAGTTCGGGATTGATTTCACTGATGACGACATAGACTCGCTTCTGAGGATACCGAGTGTAGGCAAGCCTCATATAGCCAACATGATTGTGATGAAGGGTTACGCTGCAAGTCGGCAGGAGGCTATTGACCGCTATATCGACAAGTGCAGGACTGGTGTCGACAGGATAAGCGCGGAAATGGCGGTGAAGGCGGTAATCTCCGCTGGAGGAATCCCGGTCTGGGCGCATCCTCTTGGCGGCGAGGGGGAACGTGAGTCCACAGAGCATGAGTTCAGGACGACATTGCGCGAGCTTGCTGGCTACGGCTTGAAGGGGCTTGAGTGCTGGTACTCGAAATACCCGGCCATGACATGCAGGAGGCTTGCGGGTGTTGCTGAACGCTCCGGGCTTATGGTCTCAGGGGGAAGCGACTATCACGGGGCGAACAAGAATATACCGTTAGGCCGCCTCAACTCTGACAACGAGAGCGTAGGCTATGAGAGCCTGAGCATCTTACGGAAAATATAAGGAGTGTGAAATCATGAGGGCAGGACTCAAGAAGTTATTGTTACTGGCAATTTTCGCAGGCATAGGTTACGGGGTGTACTACTACTTCTTCCACGAAGAGCCGGTAGTTTACGGCCTCACATCGTCAGTCATAACACGCGGGGACATAACATCAGAAGTTACGGCAACAGGGGAGCTTAACGCGATAAGTGTCGTGGAAGTTGGGACTCAGGTCTCAGGAACAGTGCAGGAGATATACGTTGACTTCAATTCACCCGTGAAGGCCGGGCAGCTGATAGCACTTATTGACCCTTCCGTGCTCAGGCTCACGCTCAACGAGGCTCAGGCATCACTGGCTGTATACGAAGCTGGCGTGAAAAGTGCGCAGGCATCACTGACAGACTCACAGCGCAAGTACAGCCGCAACAAGGAACTGTTCAGCAAGAAGCTCATTGCCCGAAGTGAAGTCGACACAAGCGAGGCTGACGTAGAGATGAAGAAGGCATCATTGCAGGAAGCCAGATCCCGCGTAACACAAGCGAAGGCATCACTGGAACGTGCAAGGACTAACCTGAACTACACGCGCATAACGTCCCCCGTGAACGGAGTCGTGATAGACAGGCAGGTTGACGCAGGCCAGACAGTTGCGGCAAGTTTGCAGGCGCCGACACTCTTCAAGATAGCCGAGGATCTCACACGTATGCAGATTGAGACGAAGGTAGACGAGGCAGACATAGGAACGGTAGCGGAAGGCCAGAGTGTTACGTTCAGGGTTGACGCATTCCCCGACGATGTATTTTCCGGGAAGGTTGTGCAGGTTAGGATAGCCCCGAACACAAGCGACAGTGTAGTAACGTACACGGTGATAATCCACGTCGACAACCCGGAGCTGAAGCTGAAGCCCGGAATGACCGCGAATGTGTCAATCGAGACCGCCAAAGCCGCCAATGTCCTCCGAATACCTGTAGCCGCCCTGAGATTCACGCCGCCTGAAGAGCTCATTGCGCCGCTGTCGTTTGACCGCACCGTCCTCACAGCGAAGAAGACCCTGAACTCCGGGACAGTGTGGCCTGCCAGGGGGAATGACATAATGCCTCCTGTCCAGGTTGAGACAGGCATAACGGACGGAAGGTGGGTGCAGCTCATATCGGAGAAAGGTTCAGCCACAAGACCGCAAAGACCCGACAGACCAGCAGGTGAGAGGCCAGCGGGTGAAGGAAGGCCGCAGCAGCAGGGAGGACAGCCCCGCGGAATACTTCACGAGAACACAGAGCTTGTAGTGAACGCCCAGAAGGGAGCAGCATCGGGCAGAGGAACGAACAGCAGTCTTTTCGGGACACCACGCGGCGGAAGAGGGCCGAGATAATGAGCATAATAACGGTGAAAGAGCTGACGAAGATTTACGTCACGGGGGACATTGAGCTACGTGCACTTGACGGAGTCAGCTTCGAGATTGAGCGCGGAGAATTTGTGTGCGTCATGGGGCCGTCCGGTTCGGGCAAGTCGACAATGATGAACATACTCGGATGCCTTGACGTTCCCACGAGCGGACACTACGAGCTTGACGGTGTTGACGTGAAAGACCAGGACAAAGCCGAGCTTGCCGACATACGCAACCAGAAGTTGGGGTTCGTGTTCCAGGGCTTCAACCTTCTGCCTAAAGTTGATGCTGTCGAGAACGTAGAACTGCCCCTGCTGTATCGTGGTGTAGGGTCGTCAGCAAGACGCAAGACCGCCGTGAAAGCATTGGAGCGTGTCGGACTCGGCCAGCGACTCCATCACCGCCCCGCGCAGATGTCCGGGGGTCAGCAGCAGAGAGTCGCCATAGCCCGCGCTATTGTGGGAGAAGCACCGATAATCCTCGCCGATGAGCCGACCGGGAATCTCGACACGAAGACTACGGTCGAAATCATGAACATCTTCACGGACTTGCACAGGCAGGGTATCACAGTGATACTCGTTACGCATGAGCCGGAGATAGCCACATGGAGCGAAAGGGTTTTACGTTTCAGGGACGGGAGACTGATTGCTGATGAGGCCGCGCCCAAGATTGAGGAACTGGACAGCGAAGCCAAGCACCAGTAATTCATGTGTACAGAAAGTGAGAGTCCCTCTTAGGCTTGGGGGACTCTCGTTTTGTATTGTGTGTTTGATTATAGGTTTGCTGAATGTTAAATATTTGCCGCAGTGAACGTAAACTCTGTATCGTAGTCTTTATCACCCTTCGTTGCCGGAGTGATATGGAACAGGAAAGCTCCCACAGTGTAGTTAGTGGTGTCAATGCGAATATCCGTGTAGCCTTTCAGAGCGTTGGCAATTGCTTTGAAGTCGTTATCATCCTTGAAGCTGCATATCACATACGCGCCAATGTTTTTGTTGCTCTCCGTTTTGCCAGCAACAATCTCGTACACTATGCTGTTGTTCTCGTACTCAGCTGGATCATCACCATCTGCCGCTTTTGTCATCACCTTGTTGTATGAGTCCAAGTCCAGAAGGTCAGCGTCCTGAAGTGCCTCCTTGTTGACTTTGCTTTCCTTGAACCTAGTGCCTTCCTGAAGCTGATACAGAGTCGCCGCTGTCTTGATGTTCCCGATGTTGGTGTAAATTGTCGATGCCTTCGCTGCCGCTGTAGCACTGCCACTTGCCACCAGCATAGCCGCTGAAAGTGTAGCCAGAATCGCGATGACGATTAACAGTTCGATGAGTGTAAAACCTTTGCGCATTTTCTTCATGTGAATCTTTCCTCCTGTTGGATATTACTGTGTTATCCGCGCCTATTCAGATAACTTCCTTATGCAGAAATGGTTACTGCACACAATTAACGCTAAGTTTCGAGGAAAATTTTTGCAC
>JAFSRQ010000009.1 GCA_017446055.1 Synergistaceae bacterium
CCCCCATTCTTCATAACTCTTCTCTCAGGAGCCCAGCACGTATTAACCCTCTTCGGCTCAACAACACTAGTCCCTCTCATATTCGGTCCGGGGATGGGGATGGACGCGCTGCAAATCGCCTCGCTCATATCCTGCGTTTATTTCGGAATGGGAGTAGCGACACTAATCCAGACAAGCAAAAGGCTCGGTTCAGGACTTCCAATAGTTCAGGGATCGAGCTTTTCTTTTATCCCCTCAGTGATGACGGTGATAGCCCTCTACAAGGCAGGCGGCCCGGAGCAGGTCATGCAGTACATGGGCGGCGGTCTCATCGTGGGCGGAATAATACTGTCAGTAATCGGCTACAGCAGAATCGCCGGAGTAATCCGCAAGGTAATCACCCCTGTAGTAATCGGCCCGGTAATCATGGCAATAGGTTTCTCGCTTGCCGGAACAGCGGTACAGGGCAACGCGGCTAATTACTGGCCTGCCTCGCTGGGAGTCGTCGTGCTGATATTCCTGTTCAGCCTCGTCCTGAAGAACAAGTACATCAACATCTTCGCGATACTTCTTGCTATCGTCATAACCTACTGCGTGTGCCTCGCGCTGTCAGTCAAAGGAATATTCACGCCTGAGCACCCCGCGTACATCAACCTTGCGAGGGTCAGCGAAGCTCCGTGGATAAGGGACATCAAGAACGTCATAGTCCCTTGGGGAATGCCTAAGTTCAGCCTTATGGCAGTTGCGGCAATGCTTGCGGGCTTCTTCGCGACGATGATTGAGTCAATCGGCGACTATCATTCAGTCTCGTATGCTTCCGGCGTTGACGACCCCGACTCTGAGACCATCAGCAGGGGACTCGGCGCGGAAGGCCTGTGCTGCGCTCTGTCGGGCGTGTTCGGCTCAGTCGGCACAACGTCATACACCGAGAACATCGGCCTCATTGGACTCACGGGAGTAGCCTCAAGGGTAGTCGTGAGGACGGGAGCGGTGATACTCATCCTGATGAGCTTTGTCGGCAAACTCAGCGCGTTAATCGCAACGATGCCCTCGCCCATAATCGGAGGAGCGTACATAGCTCTGTTCGGGACAATCGGCGCAATGGGTATTCAGGTTCTCATGCGTGCAGACATGTCGAGCCAGCGCAACATTCTCATTATAGGCTTCGCGTTCTTGATGGCACTGGGACTCCCCGGCTGGGTCGAGGCTAATCAGTCAATCTTCATGAATGACGCACAGAGCCAGCTCATGCACACGCTCGGCGGAATGGTCTGGGCAGTCCTGAAGACACCGATGGCGGTTGCGGGACTTTGCGCGGCAATCTGCGACTCACTCATTCCCGGAACTGACGAGGAGCGCGGAATCAACGTTACACCCAACGGAATATAGACTCGGAATTGTGATGTCCCCGGTGAATGTGCCGGGGATTTTTTTTTGCGGTGATATAATGTCCGAAATCCCAAGAAAAGGAGACGTAAACCTTGACAGCAACGGGCAACTCAAGTAGAATGCTCACAGCTCACAGCTCACAGCTCACAGCTCACAGCTCTAGCCTACCTGTAACCTTTTTCCCAGTCAGCAAAAATTTTCAGGATAACCGCAAATTCTACCACAAGGGCGGGAGGATATAAATATGGTCTTCTCGTCAGGAGTATTCATGTTCATGTTTCTTCCCGGCCTCCTCATCATGTATTACGCGGTGAAGAGCCGGGCTGCCCGCAACTACATCCTTCTTGCCGCAAGCCTCGCCTTCTATGCGTGGGGAGAACCCGTGTTCGTCTTCATCATGCTGGCATCAATCCTCGCGAACTGGGCATTGACCCTCGCAATGTCCCGGTCATCATGGCCGAAGCTCTGGCTGACTGTGGCAGTGAGTATTGACGTTGTGATACTCGGCGTGTTCAAGTACGCAGGCTTCATCACGGAGAATCTTGGACTCCCCCGCGTGAATATCGCCCTGCCAATCGGAATATCATTCTTCACGTTCCAGATGATGAGCTACGTCTTTGATGTGTATTACGGTAACGCCAGCCCCCAGCGTAACCCGCTCAATGTCGCGCTGTACATCTCGTTCTTCCCTCAGCTTATCGCCGGGCCAATCGTCCGCTACAATCAGATTGAGGCCGAAATCACCTGGAGGCATGAGAGCGTCGACTCATTCTGCGAGGGAGTGAGGCGTTTCGTTTACGGTCTCGGCAAGAAGGTATTGCTCGCGAATTTCGTGGCACAAGTCGCGGATAACGTCTTCGGATATATCATCAATCCGTCCGTAATGATGGCGTGGCTTGGCGCGGTCTCGTACACATTGCAGATATACTTCGACTTCTCCGGCTACAGCGACATGGCAATAGGACTCGGACTCATGTTCGGCTTTCACTTCGAGGAGAATTTCCGTTACCCCTACATGGCCGGGAGCATCACTGACTTCTGGCATCGCTGGCACATCTCACTGTCGACATGGTTCCGGGATTACGTGTATATACCGCTTGGGGGAAACAGGGTATCACACTCCCGGCTTCTGCTGAATCTGTTCACGGTCTGGCTGCTGACCGGGATATGGCACGGAGCAAACTGGACGTTCATCCTGTGGGGGATGGTGTACTTCGTGCTGCTGGTGATTGAGCGTGAGACGGGAAAGACTCCCGGCCATGTTCTGACGATGATTGCGGTGATACTGGCGTGGGTGATATTCAGGTGTGAGACTGTCAGCAAGGGACTCGGCTTCATCGCGTCAATGTTCGGGCTGAACGGCAACGCGCTTTATGACGGCGGATTTGTCGAGTATGTCAAAGGGACGTGGCTTGTGATGGCGTTTGCGGTGATTGGGATTTTCCCGGCAACTGGAAGATTTCTTCACCGTCATGCGTGGATTGAGTCGGCGTGGCTTGCAGGGGTGCTTGTGCTGTCGGTCATCGAGATAATCAGCGCGAGCTATAACCCGTTCATATACTTCAACTTTTAGGGGGGACTAACGGATGAAGCCTGAGAGATTCACGGCGGGAGTGTTCGTGATTGTGATTGCGGGAATGATGGTGTCCTCGCTGGGAAGTTTCGCGTCAGGAAAGGTGAAGCATGTTGCGGACAACACGAGGCGGGAAATCGCTATAGACTGGGAGAAGCTGTACCCTTTTGACGGCAGGAGAGAGTCAGCAGCACGTGAAAAAATTTCGTCATTCTGTCAATACGTCAAAGGCAAGCTGGAAGATTATACGTCAAAGAAACTGCCGGGCTATTACACTCTTGTTGAGACCGCAAAGAAATATGAGGACGCTCTAAGCTGGAACATGGTATCAATGTCTGAATACAACGCGGTAATGAGGCTCAAGGACGACTGCCTTACGACATACACGATGAGCCTTGACGTTGCTCACGATGCAGAATCCGTGAAGGGTCTTGCTGGCTTCTGCGGTGAAAGGGGGATAGACTTTGTGTATATCAATCTGCCGACAAAGGTATGTGTCTCTGAGGACAAAGAAATATCCGGCATACTCGACTTCTCGAACCAGAATACAGACAGGCTTCTTGCCATGCTGAAAGAGTCGGGCGTTCGCTGCTATGACTTCAGGGAGGCTCTTCACTCGGCGGGAATGGATCATCATGAGTCGTTCTTCATCACCGATCATCACTGGAAGCCTGAGACGGGGTTATGGGCGGCCGGGAAGGTGCTTGAGATTCTGCGTGATGATTTCGGCTATGACGTTGACCCGGAAATACTGAGGCCGGAGAATTTCAGGTACGAGGTTTACCCGGACTGGTTTCTCGGCTCGCAGGGGAAGAAGGTTACATTAGCGCGGACAAAGCCGGAAGATTTCACGATGATATACCCTAAGTTCGGGACGGCCTTAAAGTTTGACGTACCTGGCTTGGGGCTGAAACTGTCGGGGGATTTCGGGATAACGTATAACATGAATCAGGTTGAGACGAAAGACTATTACGGCAAAAATCCCTACGCGGCGTATATTTACGCGGACAATCCCCTGATGAGGATGGAGAATATGAATGTCAGCAATGGCAGAAGGCTTCTCATTATCCACGAGTCAATGTCGAACTGTGTCGTACCGTTTGCGGCACTGGGAGTTCAGTATGTCGACTCGATTGACTTGCGGCAGTTCACAGGCAGCGTGAGGAATTTTGTTGACACTGTGAGACCTGATGCTGTTATTGTCATGTACTACTCAACTATACCGGGAAGGTACGCCAATCCATTATCGGCATGGGAAGCAAAGAGAATGTACAGCTTCCAGTAACACGCAAAGAACTCCCCCGGCCATATTTCACCGGGGGCATTGCTTCTAGTTCGCGAGCTTCCTGTACGTGCCCTTAAGCACAAAGTCAGGGGATATAGCCTCGTTCCAGTCGTCCGTGTCAGCAATATCAACCTTAACCCTTCCCGCCGAAAATGTCAGAGTGGCCTGGCATTCGCTGTAATTGGGGTCAGACAGCTCAAGGGTATTGCCGTCAAGCCATCCTTTAGCCGTCCAGTGAACACCATCCTTGAAGCGGCTGAACGTAACCTGCACTTCGTCCGAGCTTCTGTCGACAATCCTCACCGTAGCAAATCCCGAATCATTCTGGTACTCGCCCTCAACGTCAGATGCCCGGAGAATTGCGGGTGCTTCCGGCTCAGGCTCTGGCTCTGGGATGGGGTCAGGCTCCGGGACTGGTGCGGGTTCTTGCGCCGGGGTTCTTGCGGGCTTGGGCTGAGGCTTGGGGCGTTCGGTGCTGGTCTGGGTCTTGGCGGCTTTTGCTGACGGTCTGAGGGACTCGGCGATTTTGGGGAGGGAGTCAGCGCGGTCATTCGTGGCCATCGTGTATGCCTCCATGCGCGAATACCCGTCCTCCATCAATGCGGCGGCCTCGTCATCACGTCCTGAAGTTATCCACTCGCGCTGTAACTTGTCGAGCTGGGTGAAAACTTTCTTGGGTAACGACTTCCTGAGTCCCGCCCAAACCTGATTGAGCCTCTTGTCGGCGCGGGCAAAATCTGCGCTGCTCTTTCGCATACGGAGATATTCCGCATCACTGAGGGAATACGCCGGGGCAGTCAGCAAAAACAGAAGCGACAATAACAACAGCAAACGTTTCATCGATAAAGAGTCCTCCTTCAATCAAGGCTGCGGATATTATACATTCATGCTTGTTTGGCACTTGTGAGTCCTGTTTGTGCTGAAGGGATTTGAGCCTCATGAACTCGTGTCGGCTGTCTCTCGAAGCTCTGAGCATTGATGTGATGCCCCCGGTCAGCAAACAGCCGGGGGACTTTTCCCGCTCACAAGCTACACTGCCTCCAAGTCTCTGCTCGCAACAATATCCGCGTCAGTCCCGCAGACGTTGTGTATCAGAACCTGCCCAATCTTCACGGGAGCTTCAACCTCAAGTGCCGCAACAGCCCTCGTGATGTCGAAGAGCTTACCCTTGGGGGCGGGAGTCTTGCTTCTGACAGGGCAGACTGGGAGCTTACCGCCTTTCACCCTCACTGTTGACGCGAAAACACGCCGGGGATCCTTCACTTCCGAACGCGCATAGCTAGCACCCCTTGCGCATGTGTTGCCCTCGACGCTTACGACCTCGCCAGCGTCATCAAGCGTTACCGTCAACCCACAGCCTAACGGGCATGATACGCAGATGAACTTCCTTTCCTCGCTCATAGTCTCACCTTCTCTCTAGACGGGCTGAATGTCGATTGTGATATTGCTGATATTGGGACTGGCCTTCACCTTGTCAGCCTTAATGCGCACCTCGTTCATCTCACCGGGACGCGCATACCTGAGACGCTGTGAGTAAAGCTCCGTCCCGTCATCCGTAACAGCAAACACACGGCAGGCAGTCTCAACAGGATGAGTCACGCGCATGAAGATTGTCGAGTCAGCCTCACCCGTAACGAACTGGGGCGAATACAGCCTGACATTCTCACCGCCCTTGACCGGGATTCTCATGGCCGATGTGATTTTCCCCGCGGCGAATTTTGCGGCGTTCGCTCCGGCTATGAGTCCCTCATCGCTGACGTTGTCGACAAGGTCATACACTATCACGACATTTCCGGCTGCGAAGATTGCGGGGTTGCTCGTCTGCAACAGGTCATTCACAACCGGGCCTCCTGTTACCGGGTGGATGTCGACTCCGGCCATGCGTGAAAGCTCGTTCTCAGGGATAAGCCCGATTGCCAGCAGCAGCGTATCACACTCAACGTAGCGTTCAGTCCCGGCTATTGGTGTCATGTAGTCGTCAACCTGCGCCACTGTTACGCCTTCGAGCCTGTCCTGCCCGTGAATGCGCGTTACTGTGGTCTTGAGGTGGAAGGGGATACCGTAGTCGTCCAAGCACTGAGCGATATTACGTCTCAATCCTCCCGGCCATGACATGACTTCGTACACTCCCTCGACGCTTGCGCCCTCCCAGATCATACGCCGGGCCATGATAAGCCCTATGTCGCCCGAACCGAGAATGACAGCGCGCTTGCCCGGCATGTAGCCTTCCATGTTGACGAATCTCTGCGCTGTTCCTGCGGTGTAGATTCCTGCTGGACGGGTGCCGGGTATCCTGATTGCGCCTAATGGACGTTCGCGGCATCCCATAGTGAGGACGATTGCTGACGGGTTGAGTGCCTCAATTCCGCGCTCCTTGTTCATCGTCCAGACGGTATTGTTCTCCCGGTCAATCTGGAACACCATCGTGTTTGTCCTGAACTCGACTCCCGCCTCGTGAGCCTGTTGGATGAAACGGTGCATGTATTCCGGCCCGGTCAGCTCCTCCTTGAAGGTACGGAGGCCGAAGCCCGGGTGGATGCACTGCTGGAGGATTCCGCCCAAGTCCCAATCTCTTTCGAGGACAACGACTCTTTCCGCCCCTTCACGCCTAGCTCCGATTCCTGCGGCGACTCCTGCCGGGCCAGCTCCGATAATCAGCACGTCAATTCTCTCACTCATTCCTACACCGCCCCTTTCAGCAGAAATTCCTTTGTCTTGCCGACAAGAAGCCTCGACTCCCCGCCGTGCCTCGTAATCTGATCCAACGGAATCCCAAGCTCACGCGACAATATTTCGGCCACACGCGGACAGCAGAAGCCCCCCTGACAGCGTCCCGTTCCTGCGCGGGTCATCATCTTCACGGCTGAGACTGTCCTTGCACCACGCCGGATTGCCTCCAATACCTGGCCTTCCGTTACGGTCTCACAGCGGCAAACAATCTGCGCATAAGCCGGGTCATTCTCAGCGAGTGCCTTTCTCCCGGCCATGTCCATATACAGGAAGCGGGGGATGTTTCGGTGCTCAGGGATGAATTTCTCGTTGGGCGCGAACGTGGCAAGGTCAGCAAATTCTTCCTGCAACAACTCCGCAATGTACTCTGCGATTGCCGGGGCTGACGTGAAACCTGGGGACTTTATTCCGGCTACGTTGACGAAGCCGCGGGGTGTCTTGAGGGCTGAAATCTCGAAATCCCCGGACTCTGTGTTAGCTCTGACTCCCGCGAACGTGGTAATGTTCATGTTGACCGGGAAATTCGGCACTAGCCTTCTTGCTCCCTTGAGGACTTCCGCGAGGCCTTCGGGGGTTGTAGACCTGTCTTCGGGGTCAAGCTGCTCGGTTGCTGTGGGCCCGGCCATGAGGTTGCCTTCAGCCGTCCGCAGAACTGTAACGCCCTTTCCAGCCTTTGACGGACACGAGAAGAGGAAGCTGGTTATCGTGCCTCCTGTCGAGCGGTCAAGAAGGAAGTACTCGCCCTTTGTCGGAATGATGCGGAACGAGGTATCACCCGCCCATGACGCGATTTCGCCAGAATGGACTCCGCCAGCGTTAATGACGATGGGAGCCAAGAAGTCGCCCTTGCTGGTTGACACTCCGCGAACGTTGCCGCCCTCGGTGATGAGTCCTGTTGCGACTGTCTCAAGGTGTAACTCAGCCCCATTGATTTGCGCGGACTCAATCATTGCGTTCACGGCCTCGAAGTTGTTGATGATGCCCGCTTCAGGAGACCACAAAGCCGCCACAATGCCGGGTGAAACGTTGGGCTCTTTCTCGCGCATCTTGTCGCCCGAAATTATCTCAACGCCCGGACTCCCGTTGGCCTTCCCCTGCTGTAACAGGACTTCAAGGTGCCTGACCTCGTCATCGTTGAAAGCGCAGACGTAAGATCCGCATTCGTCCAGGTGAACGTCCAGAGTGTCCTTGAGCCTGTGCCAGAGCTTGTTGCCCGGTACGCAGAATTTCGCCTTCATTGTGCCGGGCTTGTCGTCGAAGCCCCCGTGAATCATTGAGCTGTTTGCGCGGGAAGCCCCGGCGGGTAGCTCGCTGGCCTTGTCGATGACGGCGATACGGAGCTTGTACTTCGAGAGCTGGCGGGCAATGGATGAGCCTGTTATGCCTGAACCGATTATCACAATGTCATACAAAATTATTCCCCCTCACGAAAAATTTTAAGCGCAACAACCGGGCGTTCTGTTTGAAAGCTGTGCGGAGCATGTTGCGTTTGAATAATATACTGATGGATTTTTTTATTTTATGGCATGGAGGGTATGTTAGCAAGGCAGCAGAAATTTTGTGAGGCTGTTTGTTGACAAAGTCTCACTTTTTTTTTTTATAATTAATTTTACGCAAAAGTTTAATTTCAAGGAGGTGATTATCATGAAACGGTCAAAATTTGTCGCAATGTTACTGGTTTTCGCGCTCATGTTCGGAAGCCTCAGCACAGCGCTTGCCTTCACCGACAACACCCAGCTTCAGCTGTATGATTACGCCAAAAACAACGTCAAGTACAGAGCCAGCGCAACAACAATAGGCTTGATAGGCTTGGCTTTAACAAAGGCAGGCGGCCTGTCAGCTGTGGGCGGGGCGGCAATAGCAACAGCAACAGGAGTTGTGGCGGCCCCGGCAGTCGCAGTCGCAACAGGAACAGCAATCGTTGTAAGCGGAATAGCAGCGAGCGTGTACGGCATAAGCAAGTTCATCGACTGGGTATGGTAGCCCGCAAAAAAGACTTGCCCCTCCCGTTATCATTGGACGCACACAGATAACCCCCGCAACCTGTTATCCCTCACAAAAGAAAATCTCCCCCTGCTGAAACGCTGGCAGAGGGAGATTTTTCACCTTGCCTGCTTACTTCTTCAGGCTGTCGATTATTGCCTTGGCTTTTGGTTCCGCGTCCTCGCCGTCAAGCCAGAACACGATGAACACGTACCCTTTCTCGCCGTCAATAATGTAGTTGAGCGTGCTGTACTCCTGCCCCCCGCTCTCATCCGTTGAACGGTAGACAGCCGCATTCACTCCGTTGATTGTCTCGCGTGTCAGGTTAGTCGCCGCAAAAGACTTCACGAAATCCTCGAACGCCTCTTCCTTCGGGAACTCGTAAACGTCAAAGTCCATCAGGATTTCATCGCTCTTGTAGTACGCTGTCTGACCTTGTGCCTTGTCCTCGCTGGTAACCTCGCCGTTCACGTAGCTGGCTGGGACTGTTACGGTGTACTCGCCGACGCTGAGAGTCTTTGCCCCGTCAGCAAACGAGACTCCCGCCAGACACACCGCAAGCACCGCTACTGCCGCAAGAATTTTCCTGCGCATTAGTCCGTCCATCCGCGTGATTTCTCGATGGCCTTCTTCCAGCCCGCATAGGCCTTCTCACGCTCGCCAGCCTCAAGCTCAGGAGCAAACTTCCTGTCCTGCGCCCAGTTAGCCCGGATGTCGCCCTCGTCCTTCCAGAAACCTACAGCAAGCCCCGCCGCATATGCCGCGCCGAGCGCCGTTGTCTCGTTCACCACAGGACGCACTACATCAGCTCCGAGAATGTCCGCCTGCAGCTGCATGAGAAGATTGTTGACCACCGCGCCGCCGTCAACTTTGAGTGCCGCAAGTTTCTTCCCTGAGTCCTTCTCCATTGCCTCGATAACGTCGCGGGTCTGGTAGCAGAGGCTCTCAAGGGTAGCGCGGATGATGTGTTCTTTGCGGACGTAGCGTGTGAGTCCTACGATAGCCCCTCTTGCTGTCATGTCCCAGTAGGGTGCGAAGAGTCCTGAGAACGCCGGGACGAAGTATATTCCCGCCGAGTCCTTGACCTTGCCAGCGTAGTATTCTGTTACCGGGGCATCGTCAACCAGCTTCAGATTGTCGCGCAGCCACTGAATCGCCGCGCCCGCAATCGCTATTGACCCTTCGAGAGCGTAGTAGCACTTGCCCTTCTCGCGTGAGTAGAACGCTGTCGTGAGGAGGCCGTTCTTTGACGGAATGGGCTTGTCGCCAATGTTCATGAGCATGAAGCAGCCCGTGCCGTATGTGTTCTTAGCCTCGCCCTCGCTCAGGCAGGCCTGCCCGAACAAAGCCGCCTGCTGGTCGCCCAAGTCTCCGGCAACAGGAATCTTCGCACCGAAAGGCCCGGACTCCGCCGTGTAACCGTAGACTGAGCTTGACGGCATAATCTTGGGGAGCATTGACGCGGGGACTTGAAGCTCCTTCATCATCTCTTCGTCCCACTCGCACGTCGCAATGTTCATGAGGAGGGTGCGTGATGCGTTGGACACGTCGGTTACGTGGACTCCGCCGTTGACTCCTCCCGTGAGATTCCAGATAAGCCACGTGTCAGTGTTGCCGAAAAGAAGCTCGCCTTTCTCCGCTTTCTCCCTTGCGCCGGGGACGTTGTCGAGTATCCAGCGGATCTTTGTGCCTGAGAAGTAGGGGTTGATGAGCAGGCCGGTGATGTCTTTGACTTTGCCCTCGCCTTTCTCGTTCTGGCCCCAGCCTGGTTTCTTGAGCCATTCCGCGCAGAAGTCCTGCGTCCTCGTACACTGCCACACTATCGCGTTGTAGACGGGCTTCCCTGTCGCTTTGTCCCACACAACGGTTGTCTCGCGCTGGTTGGTGATGCCCACTGCGGCGATTTCGTCAGGGCTTGCGTTTACGGCGGCCAATGCTCCGCGTATAACGTCCTGAGTCCTGCTCCATATCTCCATCGCGTTATGCTCGACCCAGCCGGGATGCGGGAAAATCTGCTCATGCTCCATCTGGTACGAGCCTGCCGGGCGTCCGTCCTTCGTGAACAGCATACAGCGCGTGCTTGTCGTGCCCTGGTCTATTGCGGCTACATATTTCTTGCCTGACATTGAGAGTGCCTCCTCCTGTTTCGTGCCTGTTGCGGCTGACGTGGGTTTGCTTTCTTCCTGTTTCTTGCTACCGAACAGTTTGAATATCATTGTGTTGACTCCTGTGTGAAATTCGCGGGGGCTTGCTGGACTATGCTACATGATTCCTACAGCGTGGCAGAAGAAGTACGCTACAACTGCTCCAACCAGCGGCCCGACTACAGGCACCCATGAATAAGCCCAGTCTGAGTCTCTCTTGCCGGGGATGGGGAGTACGAAGTGTGCGATTCTGGGTGATAGGTCTCTTGCGGGGTTGAGGGCGTAACCAGTAGGCCCGCCGAGAGCAGCACCGAGTCCGTAAATGATGCCGGCGACTAGGAACGTGCCAACTCCGGGCGTGAAGCCTGCCTTTGTCGCGACACCCTCAGAGAATACGCACATAATCAGCGTAACGAGGAAGAACGTTGCGATTGCCTCAGTCAGGAAGCAGCAAGGAAGACTGCGGTCTTTCTCGCTCTTGTTGGGGGCAGTGCAGAACACTCCGAGCTGTGCGCTTGGGTCAGAGCCCTTCCAGTGGTCAAGGTATGCGAGCCACACGACAACGCCTCCGCAGAATCCTCCGCACATCTGAGCGACGATGATTCCGAAAGCCTCGCCCCATGAGCCATAAGTCCCGGCAAGAGTCTTTGCGACTGTTACGACGGGGTTAAGGTCTCCCTGCGCAGAGCCGAGAGCATTTGCCGCGAACACGCCGAGTCCTACCGCCCAGGCCCAGCCCCAGCAGATATGTACCCAGTTCGAGCCGTTAGCCTTCGAGTCTTTGAGTACTAGGTTTGCGACGTTTCCATCTCCGAATACGACAAGTACGAGCGTCCCGAAAAACTCCCCTAAGATTGGTCCAGGTGTGAACATGATTGTGATGATTCCTCCTGTGAAATTTTTTGCTGTTGACTTGCTGCCAATACCGCCCGGAAATTTCCTGCACGTTAAGCCCCCGCTGAACACGCGCCGGGAAATTGCCATGATGATATTTGCAGTTGTTAGTTTGTGAATGATGATGCGGATATTTTAGTGTATTCTCACGCCGTATGAATGAGAAAATTTGCGGGATTAGTGAAGATTGACTGCGTACAAGTTCACGGAAAATTATTCCCCCGCCTGACGACCTCACCAGCCCTAGCGCAGACTCTCTCGACAGTCTCAACGCTCCACGAGTCAGCAAGCCTCACACGAACGCGCCCGGAGAATCATTCCCTCAGTCCGACAACCTCACCACCTAAAGCAGACTCCCCCGTCAGCATCAACGCCCCATGAGTCAGCAAGCCTCACACAAACACGCACGGAGAATCTTTTCCCCGTCCGACAACCTCACCACCTAGCGCAGACTCTCCCGGCAGCCTCAACGCCCCACGAGTCAGCCAGCCTCACACAAACGCAACCCGGGGAATCATTCCCTCAGTCCGACAACCTCACCACCTAGAGCAGACTCCCCCGTCAGTCTCAACGCCTAGTCTCACACAAACGCACCCGGAGAATCTTTAACCCGTCCGACAGCCTCATCACCTAGCACAGACTCCCCCGACAGCCTCAACGCCTAGCCTCACACGAACGCACCCGGCAACCTCACTCCCTAGCACAGACTCCACCGCCAGCCTCAACGCCCAGCCTCACGTGAACGCCCCAGGAAAATCATTCCCTCATCCCGGCAATCTCGCCAGCCCTCGAAACGGTAACAACTTCCAGCGGTATATCCTTACCTGACAGCCTCAATGCCTCCTGAGCCATTCTCACCAGCCCCCCGCAGCAAGGCACCTCCATTCGCACAAGAGTAACACTCTTCACGTCATTCACCGCGAAAATCTGTCCGAGCTTCACCGAGTAGTCAACGCCGTCAAGTTTAGGGCAGGCTATCAGTGTTACACGCCCCCTCATGAAGTCCTCGTGCATCCGTGCGTAAGCGTATGCAGTGCAGTCCGCCGCAAGAAGAATGTCCGCACCCTCAAAGAATGCCGCGTTTACCGGGACAAGTTTCACCTGAAGCGGCCACTGTATTCCCCGGCTCATCATTTCCCGTGAGACCTTCGCACGTTCTACTGCTACAGCGTCATACTCCGGGGCTTCGCGCTCCTCAAACGTTATCGCACCCGCGGGGCAGTTGGGCAGGCAGTCTCCGAGCCCGTCGCAGAAATTCTCGCGTGCCAGTCTTGCCTTGCCGCTGATGATGTCGATTGCTCCCTCGTGGCAGGCTTTAGCACAAAGTCCGCAGCCGTTGCATTTTTCCTCGTCAATGTGGATTATCTTCCGTATCACAAAAATACCCCCCTGAGATTTACTGCTGTGAGTATAACCTCAAGGGGGCAGAATTTCCGTGTCTTACGCAACGAGTCCGGCTACTGTATTATTCTGATTCGTCCCTGCGGAGTCCTGTATCTTTCCGGCAGAGTCTGGAAGTCTCGCAGGTAGTGTGCGAAAGCCTCATCATCAGTCATGTAGTTAGCCTCGACAATCTTCCTGCCCTCGAACAAATGCCCGTCCCCCTCCTCAAGGAGTACGTAGTTCGTCCCGGCAACCTTGTACATCTTCTCCGGGTCAAGAGCTTCACCGTTCACCTTAACGTCCTTCACCCTGCGCTTGCCCTCAATCCCCGCGAGCCTGTTGCGGTCGTCAACCTTTACGGGAGTCGGTATCCTCGCGTCAATCGTGTACGTCATCCCCGCGGCATGAAGGAAGCCCCCGCTCCTGCCCGGCATGAGCCGCACTCCCACTTCAAGCTCATCGAGAATAGTCTGGCCGGGAACCTCGCAGATGTACATTGTGTTCACGAACGGCAGAACGTCAAGCACATTCTTGTAGGTTACATCGCCTGACGGAATCCTCGTGCGGAATGCTCCCGCGTTGACCACCGCAATATCAGCCTTCTTCGTAGGGGTCTCACGCGCTGAGGCAAGGAAAGCATCGGCCACAAGGTTGCAGATATTCGTCTCAGCGTTGCGCGCAAGCCACTCGTCTTTGTCGTTCTTCACGGGAAAGTCGAAGCTCGAAAACGTCAAGTGCCTCGTCATTACCCCGGTCAAACGTTCCTTGATGCTGGCGACAATTTTCGCGGTTACCTCGTCCCTGCCGTCAAAGCCTGTGAGAAGCTCCGCCGTGACTCTGCCCTCAGTGTTGATTGTGATTTTGCCGACATGAGTCAGCTTCGTCCCGGCCTGTGTGATGATTACGTCTTTGCCCTCAGCGTTCTTGAAGACCAGTCCGGGCGCAACCTCGTGAGAATGCCCGTCAATGAATGCGTCAATGCCCTTTGTACGCGGCGCGATGTAGGGAGTTGACCACACTTCTGTTACGTCTTCATACTCGCCCAGATGTCCGACAACGATAACATAGTCAGCACCTTCCGCGCGCGCATCATCAACGGCTTTCTGTATTGACGTGATGAGCTTCTTCCCGGTGGTGTCGCCGTCAAAGTCGTAGATATATTTCCCGTTTTCGTCCTTGAAGTATGACGGTGTTGACTTGACGATTGACTCAGGGGTAGTTGCTCCGACAAACGCGACCTTCACATCACCATACGTGAGAATCCTGTAGGGCTTGAAGATGAGCTGTCCCGTTCGGAGGTCTCTCATGTTGCAGGAGATGAAGCCGCACTTGAGGTTCCGGGAGAATTTCTCGAACATTGCCCAGCCGTAATCGAACTCGTGGTTTCCGGGTACTGCGATGTCATAGCCGATAGCGTTCATGATCTCGACTATGTAGCGTCCCTGCGAGATTGTGCCGACAACAGCCCCCTGCGCCCAGTCGCCAGCGTCAACAAGCGTAACATAGGGAGTGAGCTTCCTTGCCTCGTCCGCGCACCACACGAAGCCAGCATAGCCCAGATGGTCATCAACACCGCAATGCACATCGTTGGTGTAGAGAATGATTATGTCCTTGTCGGGTGTGGCAGACCATGACGGAAGGCACATAACCGACAGCAGTAACAGTAACGCAAAAAGTTTCTTCATGATGAATTATCACCTCGCGGGGAATTATAGCGCAATGCCGGAGTGAGTCCGCGCGGATTTTCACGTTCCTGCTATAATGTCCCGTAAAATCAATAGAAAGGAGCTTGACACAATGCCATTCAGCCCGCTAAAATCGGCTATCGGCTATCGGCTATCGGCTATCGGCTATCGGCTATCGGCTATCGGCTATCGGCTATCGGCTATTTTATTGTCTGAAATCCCATCACAATAACACACGCTTCACGCTCACATATCCGGGAGGTGTCCGGGTATGCTGAGGAAGATTTACCGGGCTATAGTGCCTTTATGCCTGCATCATATATTGCGCAGACTTTACACATTCCCTTCACAGGCTGAGACATTCCGCAAGTGCTACGATGAGCGCGGGATAAAGTACTCGTTCACGTTTCTTTTTCTGGACTGGGCAGTGAGCCATTTTGTTGTGGGCGCGTCGCCTGATGACTATTTCGCGTACAGGTTCTACGAGAAAAATCTGCGCGGAAAGAGTCAGTTCGTTACAGAAGACAGGCTGCGTTTCCTGAATTACTGTCTCAACCTCCGCGACAAACCAGAGGAAGAGCTGCGAATCATGGGCAGCAAGTCTGTATTCGATGAAACCTTCATGGATTACACGAAGAGGAGAATTATGTACTCAGAGAATCTCAGCTGGGAGTCATTCCGGGAATTTCTGCGCGAGATGGGGCACGTTATCATTAAACCTTCAAGCAGCGGTGCAGGCAAGGGTATATATATTCTCAGGGCTGATGATGACGAGAGCGAAATTGCGCGGGCATATAACAGCTTCGCCTCACGGAAGCACATAATCGAGGAAGTCTTAGAGCAGGACGGGCTTTTGCGCGAGGTCAACCCCGGCACGCTCAACACGATAAGGATAAACGTGCTCAACATCAACGGCAGGTACGAGATACAGAACGCCGCGCTCAGAACCGGGCAGGGCAGTAGGCCAGTCGACAACATATCAGCAGGCGGCCTTGTGTCAGCGATAGATGTTGAGACGGGAACAGTAGTGTCTCTTTTCTGCGACAAACTAGGCAGGAGGCTTCTGCGTCATCCTCTGACAGGGACAATGCTAATCGGCAGGAAAATTCCGGCGTGGGAAAAAGCGAAGGCCATTGTCCTTGAGGGAGCAAGAAGAATCAGCAGCATATACTACACGGCTTGGGATCTGGCTGTAATCAAGAATGAAGAGGTAGCTGTGATTGAGTGCAACACGGGAGGAGGCTTCATCAACCAGCAGAGCATAGAGCAAGTCGGCCTGTGGAAACATTACAGGGAGTGCCTCAAAGAAATTCAGTCTGGCAGGAATTAGCGCACAAAAATACCCCCTTGCTTTTTTCCGGCAGGGGGGCTGTCTTATCTTGTTCCTGTACTCCCGAAGCCGCCAGAGCCGCGTTTGGTCTGTGTCAGCTCCTTGACCTCCTGGAATTTCGCCCGCGCCACAGGCACAAACACCAGCTGCGCAATCCTGTCGCCGAACCTGAGCGTGAACGGGTCTTCTCCCATGTTCAGCAGGAGGACTCTCACTTCCCCGCGGTAATCCGAGTCAATCGTGCCGGGGCTGTTCGGGATGATGATACGGCTGTTCATGGTGAGTCCGCTTCTGGGACGTATCTGCCCCTCGTAGCCTTCAGGAATCTCAAGGTATATTCCCGTTGAGATGAGCGACATTTCACCCGGCTTAATCATGCAGTATTTCATAGAACACAGGTCAACACCAGCCGAGCCCGGAGTCGCGTATTCTGGGATTGCGATTGTATTGGCCTCGCGCTTTATCTTTACGGTGATTTCGTCAGGCATCAGTAATCCCTCCTTCTGTCGCCGCGTCTGCCTCTGCTTTCACGGTCATAGTCATTCCTTGTGGCACGGTTGGACGAGTATCCCCTCTCTATGTATTTCGCCGCTGAGGAAGCTACGCCTACCCTGTCGCGCATGGAGAAGCTGCCGTAGCCCCTCTCACGTGAGGCAAGAGTAGTGATGAGATTGTCGCGCTCGCGTTCGTCAGGGAGGGCATATGCGAGTCCTGCTGACCTGATTTTGTCCTCATTGGCCATGATTCTGCGGCGTGTGAGATTCGCCCGGCCCTGTTCATCGATTTCCTTCACCATCACAAGCACCCTGTCTCCCGGCTTGAAGATGTCTTCTACTCTTGGGACTCTGGCTGTGCTTACCTCGCTGATGTGCAGCAGTCCTTCCTTGCCCGGCAGACATTCCACGAAAACGCCGAAATTCATCATCCTCGTTACAGTCCCGTAATACACTTCTCCCGGAGCAAGCTCGCGTGTGAGTGCCATCACTATTGCGTGAGCGTCCTCAACCTGTGCCATTGTCGGCCCGGAAATAGTGATTACACCGTCATCCTCAATATTCATCTTCACGCCCGTGCGCTGTGTTATGCTGCGTACGACCTTTCCGCCTGAGCCTATGACATCGCGAATCTTGTCGGGGTCAATCTCGAAGGATATTATGCGCGGAGCATCGGGTGAAATCTTGTTCGGCACCGGGATAACAGACTCCATCTCCTCAAGTATCTGGAATCTTGCGCGTCTTGCCTGGCCTAATGCCTTCTCCAGAATCTCGCGGGTAATGCCGCCTGCTTTGTTGTCCATCTGGAGAGCCGTAACACCTGCCCTAGTCCCGGCAACCTTGAAGTCCATATCGCCGTAATGGTCTTCGAGTCCCTGAATGTCCGTGAGTATCTGTACCTTGTCGCCCTCCTTGATGAGTCCCATCGCTATACCTGCAACGTGGCACCTTATGGGGACTCCCGCGTGCATCATCGAGAGACTTCCGCCGCAGATTGAAGCCTGAGAGCTTGAGCCGTTCGACTCCAGAATGTCAGACACAACGCGTATGACGTACGGAAATTCCTCCTCTGACGGAATGACCGGGAGCAATGCGCGTTCAGCTAATGCCCCGTGTCCTATCTCGCGCCGTCCCGGACCCCGTATCGCTCTGACCTCACCGACTGAATACGGCGGGAAGTTGTAGTGAAGGAGGAATCTTTTCGCGGGTTCATTGAGCTTTATGCCGTCCTGAATCTGGTCGTCCTCGCCAATCATGCCCAGCGTTGTTGTCGCGAGGGACTGAGTCTCGCCGCGTGTGAAGAGTGCCGAGCCGTGTACCTTCGGGAGTACTCCAATCTCGCAGGTTATAGGGCGTATCTGATCCATCTTGCGACCGTCAACACGTATATGCTCATTGATGATTATCCCGCGCATTATGGCCTTAACCCGGCTGTCTATGTAGGATGATATGTATTCTGATTTCGTGGGGTCTTCCTTGATGAGTTCGCTGAAGTGTTCGTTTGCTGATTCTTTTACCGCATCAATCTTTTTCTCTCGCGGCTTCTTCTCGTGGATTCTTACGGCTGAGTCGATTTCTCCGTCTAAATTTTCGCGTATCCAGTCGTCTATTTCCGGCAATTTTTCGGGCGATGCTACTTCGAGCTGAGGCTTGCCGATTTCCTCCTTCATTCGCCGGAACAAGGCTATAATCTTCCGTATCTCATTGTGCGCCAGTTCGAGAGCGTCAACAAGCAATTCCTCTGATACTTCGTATGACCCTGACTCTACCATCGTGATACCGTCATCATGGCCGGCGACAATAAGATTCAGCATCGAGTTCATCATCTGCTTCTCTGTTGGGTTGACGACCAAGTTCCCCCCTATGAGTCCTATTCTTACCGCTCCAACCGGGCCGCCCCAAGGGATTCCTGATATAGAGAGTGCCGCGCTTGCCGCATTGATGCCGAGAATGTTCGGGGGGTAAACCTGATCCATAGCAAGCACCATGTTCACGACCTGCACATCATTCCTCATATCGTCAGCAAAAAGCGAACGTATAGCCCTGTCAGCAACACGTGAACCGAGTATCGCCGAGTCAGCTGGTTTGCCCTCGCGCTTGATGAAGCCTCCGGGAATTTTCCCCGCCGCGTAATATCTCTCTTCGTAGTCGACAACAAGCGGGAAGAAGTCGATACCTGTCCTTGCTGTGTCAGACATGCAGGCTGTAGAGAGCATGACCGTATCACAGTGTGAGGCTATCACGGCACCGTTAGCCTGCTTTGCCACATGTCCTGTCCTGAACACGAGCTCATCCGCTCCGATTCTTACGGAGTACACTTTTTCATTCTGCAAAATACTTATTTCCTCCTGATTATTTTTACGTGGTATATTTTACTCATACGCACCGAAAAAATCACGTACTAGGGGTAATTAATGGCAATTGATGATGAAAAGTTTGCAGCTTTGTGCATGTCCGGGACGCTTGATGATGTTACCGCTGCCCTGAATGACGGAGCTAATCCCAATGCCAGAGATGTCGAATGTATCACGGCGTTAATGCACGCGGCAAACTTCAACCATGACGCAAGTATTCTGACTGTCCTTCTTGATGCTGGGGCTGACATACGCGCAAGGAGTATCTACTACATGACGGCGTTAGACTGGGCAGACGGCAGGAACAGAACCGACAAGCTCGCAATCCTGAAAGCGGCTGTGCTGTGTCTTGAGGTGATTGATGATGACATTTTCGCCACTTTCTGCGGTTACGCCACGCCTGACGAAATCCGCGAGGCACTCACCAAGGGCGCGAACCCCAATGCCGCATACGCCAACTGCGGAATGACCGCGCTGATGTACGCCGTCCGCAAAAACACGGGGGCAATCGCCACGCTTCTTGATGCTGGAGCTGACATTCACGCACGGGACAATGACGGGCTGACCGCACTAATGTACGCTGAGACTCCCGGAGTAATACGCAGGCTTCTTGATGCCGGGGCTGAGATTGACGCGGGGACTAATGACGGAGCTACATTCCTCATGCTTGAGGCTCAATTCGGCTCGCTGGATATTGTTGACTGTCTTCTTGAGGCAGGCGCATACATCAGCGCAAGGGACAACATGAGGCGGAGTCCCCTCTTCTATTCGGCGTGGAACAAGGACGCAGGAGTCATCACGCGAATCATCACGGAGCTTCAGAGGTCGGGCAAGGACATTAACACGGTAAGGGCGGTGAACGGTGAGACAGCTCTAATGCACGCCGCAAGATTTTGCAGGAACGCCGAGGTCATCCGCATACTCTTGGGGGCAGGGGCTAATATTCACGCACGGGACAAAGACGGACATACCGCGCTGGATTATGCGAAGGCAGGGAGGACTCCGCCGGAAGTCAGGCATGAGGTCAGGCAATATCTTTCTGACGCTGGCGCAGGGAGATGATGTACTTCTTCACGTCATTCTTCGGGAGGCCGTGCTTCTCTGCGACTTCTGAGACTGTATCCTTCATGCTCATTCCCGACTCCAGCATAGCCGGGACTTCTTCCTTCCACGAGTCATCAGCCGCCGCCTTCCCCCCGTCAACCACAAGAACAAGCTCACCCTTCACGCCCTCACGGACACGCCCACGTATCACGCTCAGAGTCCCGCGCAAAGACTCCTGATACACCTTGCTGATTTCGCGCACTAAGGCCGCTTCCCTGTCGCCGAAAACTTGAAGCATGTCGTCAATGTCCTTCTCTGCCTTGTGGGGGGACAGGTAGAAGCACAGTGTCCCGGCAAAATCCTTCACGGCCTCAAGCAGTCTCACTCTCTCAGCGCGTTTCTCCGGCGGAAATCCCATGAACGCAAAAGGCTGGGGACTCATCCCAGACAGCAATACCGCCGGGATTACAGCGTTCGGACCGGGCAGAACGTCAGCGGGGAGTCCCTCGTCCATTGCCCGCCGCAATAATATCCAGCCTGGATCGGAGATTCCCGGAGTGCCAGCGTCAGAGATTACTGCGACTTTTGCCCCCTCGCGCAATTTCGCCAGCAACATCGGGAGCTTGTCGTTCTCATTGTGCAGGTGAAACGATGTCAGAGGCTTGTGAATGTTGTAATGCCTCAGCAGTATTCCCGAAGTCCTCGTGTCCTCGCAGGCTATAATGTCGGCCTCACGAAGAACACGCAATGCCCTCAGCGTAATATCCTCAAGGTTGCCGATTGGTGTCGGTACAAGTGTCAGCATTATTCCCGGACGATGTCAATCACAGTAACTTCCGGCGGAACGAACAGCCTCATCATTGCCTGGTTGAAGCCTGAGCCGTTGCTGACGTAGACATAGCCGCCTGCCTTCTGCGAGAGTCCCTGCTGACTGTGAAGAGCCATGTCCTTGAAGCAGCCTAATGGCCAGAACTGCCCGCCGTGAGTATGTCCCGAAAGCATGAGGTCAAAATTTCCGTCCGCGTCATTGGGGACTCCGGGACGGTGCTTTAGGATGATGGTGAAGCGGTCTTTGTCTTCCGGCTTAAGGTAGGGGCGAATCCATCCGTAATGTATATCCTCAAGTCCCAGTATAGTAACGCCGGGTATCTCTCTGCGCTCGTTGATGAGGAGGTCATAGCCGCATTCACGTATCACTCCTTCAGGGTCAGCGTCAAGGATGATATAGTGCTCGTGATTCCCGTTGACCGCAAAAGCACCGTAACGCGCCTTCTTCGCGGCCTCACGGAGTAACGCAAGCTCGCTGTTTCTCACGCTCATATCGCCGTCGAGAATATCACCGCCCAGCAGCAATATATCCGGGCTGGCCTCGTCAACAATTTTCATGACCCGCTCAAGGTGTGCCAGTGTCGACACTCCTCCTATGTGAACGTCAACGAGGAATGCTATCCTGATTTTGTCGATGCCTTCTGGGAGTTTCTTTGTCGGAACTGTAACGTATCTCGGTCTCACGTAATATGCCTCGCACATGCTGTAACACACGGCAATAACCATCAGGACGACAGCGCATATTGCCCGGCGTTTCGTGAAAGGCTTGAAGCGGGTAAACAGACTCACGAGGAAGAACGCGATGAATCCGTAAAGCGTAATGATGATGACGTTCATGTTGACGGCGCGAATCACTTCAGCGAAATGGTACGGGAAAATGTCGTATTCAGCCATAATGAAATCATAGCCCGCGGCAAATCCCAGTGCCTGCCACAAAATCATTATTGCCGCAAAGATATTCAGCGCAGATTTCGGGACTCCTGCCTCCCTGAGCTTGCGCAAAATGAACATCAGCGCACATAAAGCCAGTGCTGTGTACAAAGTATAGCCGTTACAGAAGACTGATGAAAAGTTATTCGCTTCTCTGCTCCCTTGCTCCTTCAATACGTCCGCTTTCACTATGAAGCCGCTACTCACGTTTGACATGACGCTCCAGAACCTTGAAGTCCTCGCTAACGTACGGGTACATGCTTATATTCAGCACTCGAAAGGCTGGACACTTCACGGGCAGAACCTGTATATATTTTCTCTGCCCAGCCGCCTATATTCAGTTGTGGGAATATGACGGACATTATGATATATACGTTAGCCGGAATTATGTCTTGTCTGTAACGGATTTGCACCTTCCTTTCATGAAAATTTTGAGAGCTTTTGTTTTTATTAACTGTTATTTAGCCTCCTCCCTATATATGCCCGTCAGGCTCATATGCCTTCAGGATTTCAGGTGTGTAATTTCCGTCCTCATCCCTCACGAAAAGCGGAGGAAGTATAGTCATCCCTTCTCCGCCGTCCTTGACGCACTCAAGCAGGAATATTCCCGAATTGCGATGCATGGCCGGGTAAACTGGGCGTAACCTTTTGGGTATGACCCTGCGATCCCTCATTGCCGACAGAAATCCGTCAAGCCTGAGACTGGTGAATACGGTGAAGAGTCTTCCGCGGCTCTTGAGGACTCTCCGGGCTAGTTCGGCGACATCATCGGGGGTGCATGACACTTCGAGGCGTGCTGCTGTGCGTGAGGCGTCTGGGCTTTCACGTCCGGCCATGAGCGAGGAATACGGCGGATTCATCACGAGAGCGTCAAATTTCCCGGAAGGCAGCAGCTTTTTGTCCCGAATGTCCCCGACAATGAACTTCACCCTGTCAGACAGCTTATTGTTCTCCGCGTTAATCCCGGCTATTCTCACCAGTTCCGGCTGAATGTCGACTCCTGTAACATGAATATTACCGTAACGCTGTGCAAGAATGAGTGAGACCGCCCCCGCTGCGCACCCGGCTTCAAGTATCTCGCGCATACCTGAGCGCACCCTGACCCACGCCGAGAGCAGTACAGTATCCATGTTCACGCGCGGGCCTGTGGAGGGCTGTATCATTCTCACGCTCCCGAAAAGGACATCGTCAACTGTAGTATCAGGCATAAATTCTTGGGGATTGTTAGTGCAAGGCAAGCGATAATTTCCTGAATGCGTTTGTCCTGTGTGAAATCTGGTTCTTGACACGGCCGGGCAATTCCGCGAATGTGTGACTGTAGCCGTCCGGGACAAATACAGGGTCGTAACCGAAGCCGTCAGACCCCCTCGGAGACTCAGCGATATTCCCCGGACAATAGCCTTCTGTGATGAGCGTGTATTCTCCCGGTACACACAAGCACAGTGCCGCCGCAAATCTCGCACGCCTGTTGCTGACACCCTCAAGCCGTCCCAGAAGCCACGAAACTTTGTCCGAGTCCTTGCCGTGAATCACCCTCGCGGAATACAGTCCAGGAGCACCGTCAAGAGCATCGACCTCAAGCCCGGAGTCATCCGCCAGGCAGGGAAGCCCGGAATATTCAGCCCACGCGCGAGCCTTCAGCATGGCATTTTCCGCGTAAGTCTTCCCGGTCTCATCAACAATCATACGCGAAATGTCCGGGGCAAAAATTATCCCGTCAGCAAAACCTTCACCTGCAGCATCGCGTATTATGTCGCAGAACTCGCGGTACTTGCCTTCATTCCCGGTAGCTATGATTAATTTCGTGAACGTCATGATTTCTTGGGGAGCTTCCAGACTGAAGAGAGGTCTACTGTTCCTCCTGAGCCGGGAGACTTGGAGTCGAGGAGGAATCTTACTTCTGAGACGGGCGGGAAGTTTTCCTGCATCGTGCGTACTATGCTGGTGATGAGGAGAAGTGATTTCTGCTTGCCTATTGCGTTGAGTGCTGAAGCAAACTGCCCCGGCATGTCAAGAAATGCTGTCTCGTTATTCCTGAAGACGTGAAGCAGCTTGATCCTGTCGGCATTGGGGACACCGCTTAGAGACAATATTTCGTTCACGGCATCCCTCATGTTGTCCTCGCGTGTCTGTACGAGGAAATTCCTCCTCACCTCAGCAACAGTATCATCCTTGACGTGATATATATTCAGTGATACCTGCTGTACGTCAGCACCCGACATCAAAGCGTTCCTTGCGGCCTGTGTGCGTTCGGCCTCCTCGAAATTGGACAGGTCTTCTTGGGACTCTATTCTGTTTTCGGGCTTGAGCAGCAATTTCCTGTTGAGGAAATCCACAACCCATGACGTACCGAGATAACCCAGCACAAAGCATAGCAGTATCACGCCGAGTATCATCAATATTCTGAGGAGGAGAGGAGTCGGTTTACCCTCGTCATAATCCGGCGGAATTGGCCGGGGCTTTCTCTGCTGAAGGTGGCGTTTGCGGGCTTCTGCTTCTGCTATAGCCTGCTGTGCCTGCCTTCGCCTGTTGGGTGCTGGTCTTCCTGTGTCATTGCGTCGTAACGGCGGCATTAATTCTCACCTTCCTGATTACCTGATGTAGTTTGCGATTCCGTCTGACATTGCGCCTGCTATCCTCTGCTGATATGGTTGTGTTGTGAGAAGCCGGGACTCGTTTGCGTTCGTTACGAATCCAATCTCAAGCAAGACCGCCGGCATTCCTGCTCCGCGCAACACGAAGAAGGGAGCCTGAGCGACTCTCCTCATTGGGAGTCCGTTCCTCACTCCAGCATTGTAGAGCATGGCCGCAAAGTCTGTACTCTCGCTAATCTTGTTGTTCTGCTGCATGTCGCCGAGTATACGCAGCAACAATTCCGTCCTCCTGTCAACATTCTCTGTGTCCATACCTTTGCCCTCGACATATTCGCGGTTCTCGACTTTGGCGAGGTTCATTGCGTCCTTGTCTGTAGGAAGAGCCATGATGTATATCTCGAAGCCTGTCATTGATTTCTTGTTGGGTAATGCGTTCACGTGGACACTGACGAACAGATCAGCGTCTACATTGTTGGCTATGTCGGTGCGTTCCTGGAGCTTGAGGTAAATATCCGTGTCTCTGGTCATCACGACATTGTAGCCTTTTGCGGTTAATGCCCTCTTGAGTTCGAGTCCTACAGCGAGGTTCACGTCCTTTTCGCGCACGCCGTTATCCATTGCGCCGGGGTCTTTTCCGCCGTGGCCGGGGTCAATGACTACGGTTTTGCGGCCATTTTTGACCCTCCCTAAATTCTGCGCGGCTTTGGGGCTTGTGGGAATCGTTATGGTGCTTGGCGGTGTCATTACTGCCGGGACTTTTGCGGGTTCGGGATTCGGGTTGGCGGTGATTACCGGGTCAGCAGGCCGTGAGGATGCCGGGGTCTTTGCTGTCTGAGGCTCTGAGACTTGGCCGGGAAGCTGTATGTTTGTGTCAGCTTTCACGGGTGAAGTGCCGATTATGTTCGTGTCTTCCGGGTAAAAGAAATCGAACACTATGCGGCGCGGATTATTCAGCACGAGCTTTTCTGCCTTAGTGATTCCCTTGGGCGTGAACACCAAGTCCACACCATCAGACTCGGACTTGATTTCGGCTCTCACGTTTTCGGCAAAAGGTGAGGTGATGCTCTGAGAGTCCTCCAGGCTTGACGAGAAGAGCGCGTGAAGTCTGCCGTTATTCATGTAGACCTGCGGATCTGCTCCTTCATCGGCCATGATTACGGCGCGGATTTTCTTGTACGCTCCATCTTGTGATGTCCATCTTACGCCCTGAATAGTACCGTTGTAGCTCTCACCCTTCTCCGTCTTTGTGTCGTCAGGCTCAAATGTCTCCATGCGGGGCTGTGGTTTACCTGCGCGTTTCTTCGGGGAGGATTTCACCACTGGCTGTTCTGCCTGGGACTGCGCTACAGTTTCCGGCTTCGGTGTTTCTGCCGGGGGCTGTACGTTCTGGGACTGTTCCGGCTGGGGCTGTACGTTACGGGGCTGTGAGGGCTGCTGTGTCTCCGTCTGAGTCCGTTCACGCAATGCCTCGCGCAATATTGCGTCAAGGTCTATGTCGGACTCGCTCTTCTGCGTTGCTGACTGCGGGAGTTGTGCTGTTACTGCTGACGGTGGAAGAGGCTCGTCAAAGTCGCCAAAATCTTTTGGGACTGAGGCCGTGTAGCCTGAAATTTTCGCGAACCTGAGCCTGTTTGCGACTCCTCTGCCTGCTGATGTCTGGAACAATGCCGCGGTGCTTTGCGAGTCCAGCCAGATTTTTCCGCCCTTCTCGAAAGGAGCAGAGTACAGCGGAACAATCGCGTAACCGTGCCAGCCCGCCGCCGACCCCAGCGATATACGGAGGACAGAATTTCCCCGCGTCATAGTGAGCTCGTCATCTTTCCTGCTCGCACGGAATCCCATGAGCCTTGCAGCGTCCTCGACAGACACGCACAGTGCCGAATTGTTGTCGACAGAAGGAACAGCCCCGACATTGTCCCGCCCCCTGTAGAGCATGGCATCAGCAAAAGCAGACGCGCATAACATCATCACGAAAAGCGCGCCCAGTAAAATCCTGCGCATGAGCCTTACTCGCTGTCCTCTAGAATCTGGTCAAGCTCAAACAGGTTGGACACGTCAAGAAGCAATATCAGCCTGTCATCCGCAGGTTTGGCCACCCACAGAACATATCTCCTGTCAATCGCTGATGATAATTTCGTCGCTACTTCAAGCTGTGAGTCATATATCGTAAGCACTTCCCTGACAGAGTTCACTATCATTCCGAATGTTACTTCATTGACGGCGATAACTACTATTCTTGCCTCGTCCGTGAGGGGATGCCCGGCCATTCCGATTTTCATGTGCATGTCGAAAACCGGCACGATAGTTCCCCGGAGGTTAATCACTCCCCGTATATATGCGGGCGCGTTTGGGACTCTCGTGATGAATGAGGGTACGCGCACAATCTCACGCACCATGTTGACATCAACGCCGAAATTCTCAAGTCCGAGCTTGAACACAAGGTTGATATGCTCTTCGCCGAGCGACTCCATGTCAATATCTCTGAAATCCTGGTTTACTTCTTTCTTTGCGGGTTCGTCAGCCATAAAAATTCTGCCTCTTTTTCTGTGTGAATTGATGAATGAAGAATCCCCGCCCAATATCAGCGCAAAGGGCAGGGATTGTGTTTTGCCGGGTTATTCTGCTTCTGCCGCCATTTCAGCGAGCTTGATTGCGCCCATGATTCCCTGGTTGCCGTTGAGGGCCGCGGGCGAAACGTAAGCGTTCATGTTGCGGAGTTCCTTTGTTGTGATGTACTCGTTGATGTATTCCGCAAGATACTTCCTGATGAGCGGGAAAAGCTGTGTCTGGCTCATTATCCCGCCTCCGAGAATGATTTTCTGCGGGCTGAGTACAAACGTAATATCCGTGAGTGCCTGAGCGATGTACTTTGCTTCAAGCTCCCAGACCTCGGGCATGTCAGCGAGTTCCTTGCCCGGTTTGCCCCAGCGTTCAGCTACAGCCGGGCCGCTCGCCATTCCCTCAAAGCACGCGCCGTGAGAAGGGCAGTGTCCCTTGTAGTCATCACCTGGTACTCTGTTCAGGAAAAGATGCCCTGCCTCCGGGTGAAGCATTCCGTGAATGAGATTGCCGCCTGACATCGCGCCCATTCCGATGCCTGTACCGATGGTGAAATACACAGCATCCGTGAGACCCTGAGCGCAGCCCCACGTAGCCTCGCCGAGAAGTGAGCCGTTTACGTCCGTGTCAATTGCTACAGGGATATTCAGCGCGTCCTTCAGCGTCTGGAGGATGGGATAATTGCGCCAAGGAATCTTCGGGGTGTAGAGGATATTGCCGTAAGTCTTCGATTTCGGCCTCACGTCAACAGGCCCGAAGCAGGCAATCCCTAACGCGGCTATTCTGTCATCTTCGGGGAGTTCGGGTGATAATTTCGCCTTGAAGTACTCGATGATTTTCGGCATTGTCTCATCAGGCGTTGTTGTGGGAATTGACTCCTGATCTAGTATCTGGCCGCTCTCGTTGCCTACAGCGCAGATCATTTTTGTTCCGCCGGCTTCTAATGCTCCGTATAACATCAGCTGAATAACCTCCCAAAAAATCCCTTCTTCTGGGGTGCCTGAACTGCTGGTGCTGGTTCTGGCTTGTCCTCAGCTTTAGGGGATTCAGTCTTGAATTTCGACAGGTCAACATTCCTCACATTGCCTCTCAGCGGAAGAATGCTCTTCGGGTTGACTGACAGCTCATCGACTCCCCACTTCAGGAAGTCTTCCGTCAATGTCGGGTCAGCACCAAGCTCACCGCAGATGCCTACCCATGTGTTGTGCCTGTGTCCTGCCTCGATTGTCTCACGAATCAGCCTCAGAACCGCCGGATGATGAGTGTTCGCGAAAGGCTCAAGGCTCGCGCTCTGGCGGTCAATAGCACAAGTGTACTGCGTCAGGTCGTTCGTCCCAAGCGAGAAGAAGTCGACCTCCTCAGCAAGCTCATCCGCGCAAAGTGCCGCCGCTGGTGTCTCAATCATTATGCCGATCTCGTACTTGCCGATTGCGACTCCCTCAGCTTCAAGCTCCTTCTTGCACTCGTTGAGGATTTCCTTGCACTTCACGACTTCCCACTTGCTGATTATCATCGGGAACATGATACCGAGGTTGCCGAATGCCGAAGCCCGGAGCAACGCCCTCAACTGACGTTTGAAGAAGTCCGTCCTCGTCAGGCAGATTCTCACAGCCCTGAAGCCGAGCGCGGGGTTCTCTTCCTTGTCGAGGTTCATGTAGTCGATGGTCTTATCCGCGCCGATGTCGCATGTCCTGATGATGACGAGCCTGGGCGACAGTCCTTCGAGTACCTGCTTGTAGGCGGCGAACTGGGCATCCTCTGTGGGGTCAGTCTTGCTGTTGAGGTAGACGAACTCCGAGCGGAACAAGCCGACACCCTCCGCGTCATTCTCGATTACGGCTTTGATGTCTTTCGGCCCGCCGATGTTGGCATAAAGTCTTACCTTCCTGCCGTCTTTTGTTACGCTGGGCTGACCCTTGAGCTTCTGGAGTTCTTCCTCCTTGCGCTTGTCTTCGGCCTGCTTTGCGCTGAGTTTGTCGATGATGTCCTGCTCCGGCTCAATGTAGATGCAGGAGTTGTAGCCGTCGAGGATAGCGAATTTCCCGTCCCAGTCGTCGGCTATGTCGTGGCACTGAATCAGCGTCGGCCAGTTCATAGAGCGTGCGAGGATTGCTGTGTGGCTGTTGGAACTGCCGAGTCTGGTTACGAGTCCAAGAAGCAATGACTTGTCGAGCTTGACGGTCTCGGACGGGGCGAGGTCTTCTGCTACGAGGATTGCGGGCTCTGTGCCCTGAAGGCTGGAAGTGTCAGCACCGAACAGCACATCGAGCATCGAGTTCTTGAGGTCGACAACGTCCGCGCTTCTTGCCCGGAAGTACTCATCCTCCATCTCGCTGAATGCCTGTGCTGCCGCGTCGAATGCCTCACGCACCGCGTATTCTGCCGTATGACCCTCGGCCATGATTTCCTTGCACGGGTCAATGAGAGTGTCCTCATCGTCAAGCATCATCGCATGAGCCTCAAAGATTCCGGCGGTGTCCTTGTGTCCTGCTTTCATCTCCTTGTCGTAGAGTGCGTTCTGGTCTTCCTGGACTTTCACGCGGGCGGCCTCGAAACGCTCAATCTCCCCGGCAATGTCGCTCACTAACTCTTCGTTGATCTCGTAGACGGCGGGCTTGTAGAGCTTAATTTTTCCGATAGCGATGCCGTTTACGATTTTCGTACCCTTGAAGACTTCCATGTGCTAGAAGTTCTCCTTCATGAATTTCTCCAGAGCGGCGGCGCAGGCTTCTTCGTCTTCACCTTCGATGCGCACGAGGACTTCATCCCCCTGCTTGATGCCCATTCCCATGAGCTTCATGAGGGCTGTTGCTTTTGCTGACTTGTCGCCTTTGATGAACGTTGCGGTACTCTTGAAGTTCTTTGCCTCCTTGACGAGAAGACCGGCGGGGCGCGCGTGGATGCCTACAGGATCGGTGATGACATACTTGAATTCCTTCATGACTGTCTGCTTCCTTTCATTATGATTTGCAGTGTGTTAATGGGATATTGTTATATCAGATTATAATACAAACCCTAGAAATTTTGCGCCGTAATGCTACAGGGCTTGCCTGTTCTCCCAGATTGCCGCGCCTGCCTGACGTGCCGGGCATATGCAGTACTTGCCGCCTTCAGCTTTTGACTTTTTCGATGCCTCAGCGAGTCCCTTTGCTTTTTCCGCGCCGAAAACTTTTGCTCCCATCTCAGACTCAGCGAACGCTATAGTCTCGTCTATGCTGCTGACGTATTCCTCAAGGACTTTCACGAGAGCGTCAGCAGAAGCCTTGTCCTGATTCTTGAGGTACGTTTCAGCCGCCGATCTCACAGCCGGGTTGCATGATGGAGCGGCGATAAGTTCATTGACCTTCGCGAGGATTTCCTGTTTGGTCATGTCAATTCACACTTCCTGTTTGGGATTTTGCTTTATGATACCACATTCAAGACTTTACGCGGGCTTTGCGTGTGATAATATTGCGCGTGAAAATTCATGCCACAAAAATTACGTATTCTGTGATAAGTAACAATAGAGATATTTTTCACAAGGGGAAGGATTCGAATCATGACAGAGAGAGTAGCGGTTATCGGAGTCGGGCATCTTGGCCAGCACCACGCGAGGATATACACGGAGCTTCCTGACGCGCAGTTAGTGGGAGTTGCTGACAGCGACATAGAGCGGGCGAGGTTCATCGGCGAGCATCTCGGAGTCCCTGCTTACGGCTCGCTTGAGGAGATAATCCGCAGGCAGTCCCCGGACGCAATATCGGTAGTAGTTCCCACGAGCCAGCACTACGACATCGCGAAGTCCGCGCTTGAGGCCGGGATTCATGTCCTCGTGGAGAAGCCCGTAACAGTCCGCCCGTCCGAAGCCGGAGAACTCCTCGACATAGCTGACAGGAAGAACCTTGTGTTACAGGTCGGCCACATCGAACGCTTCAACAGTGCCATCCGCTACATATCACAGATACCATGCCGCCCCGTCTACCTTGACGCGAGAAGAACCGCCCCGTTCACCCCAAGAATCAATGACGTAGGAGTCGTGCTTGACCTGATGATTCACGACATAGATATTGTGATGTCGCTCGTCCCCTCAAAGATTGCGCGGATTGCGGCGACTGGGGCGTGTGTCTTCACCGGCCATGAGGACATCGCGGACGCTCACATAACGTTTGAGGACGGGACGGTGGCGCACATTCTCACATCACGTTGCGCGCAGAAGAAGTGCAGACAGCTTGAGGTTGTGGAGCGTGAGAGGCAGATTACGGTGAACTATGAGCTTCAGACGGTGCAGATTTCCCGGTGCGTCAACAGCCCGGAAGGTCAGGTAGAAATCAGAGAGACACCAGTTTTCCCGAAGAGCGAGCCTCTGAAGCTGGAGCTTGCTGACTTCGTGAGGTGCGTGAGGGAGCATCGTCCGCCCGTAGCAGGAGGCAGGGAAGGCAAGAAGGCTCTCGAAGTTGCGGTAGAGATACTGAGGCAGATTCACGACGGCGACACTAAGGGGGCAACATTTCCGGCGGCTGTCTAGGGTCTGATGTGATAGATTCTGCGTTGTAGTGCGGCGGGGACTCTCTGAGCTTGGGGAGTCCCTGTTGTTTTTATTTTTACGCTCTGCTAGGATATTTTCATCCCGAATTTTCACACAGAAGGAGATGTTTGCTGTGAGTAAGCGGAAATTTCACGCGCTGCTGATTATGTGTATGATGATTTTTTCGGCAATGATGACCTGGGGCTGCGGAGGCGGAAGCAGCGGTAATGTCAATGAGTTTACAGATCCAACGCCCACACCAGCACCAACGCCCACGCCTACACCAACGCCTACACCCACACCCACGCCCACGCCCACACCAACACCCACGCCTACGCCTACACCTACACCCACACCTACACCTACACCTAGGCCGATAGTCTCGCCTGACCCAGCACCTACCCCCACACCGATAGTTTCACCTGATCCCGCTCCAGTAACGGAAGCTCCGAAATGGCGTGTCCTTTGGGCTATAGTGCCAAGAGTAAACGCTGCTTACGAAGGTGTTTTGCATAAACATTCTCTCAGTGCTCAAGAAATAGCGAAGATACGTGAAATGTCAGAGAAAACAGAGAGCTTTTTCGAGTCTGCTTCTGGCAACGCTGTGGATTTTGAGATGACGATAATGGAATCCACCGGCACAATTACGAGATTAAGAGAAATTGATATGGGGTATGATGCCTATTTGGATGAAAATTACGGTACTTTCCTGGATGTAGATGAGAATGATCTTCCTTCAGATGTGAAACAGGAGCTGGCTCGTGCTGATGATGAAGGCCGTCATTATCATCTGAACGTGGTAACTTTCAAGCTGGGCGGAGAAGATGACGACCCAAGGCTGAACTGGCACGGTCTGGGCAGCGGGACTTACGCAAGAATAAATTTTCAGGGACTCTCGTATTCGGGGTACACAAAATCTGAAACCAACCCTTACCCCGAAGAAACATGGGTACATGAAATCCTCCATTGCCTGAATGAGTCTCTGTTCGCTGAGTTAGGCAATCTTCCGGCGGTTCATGACTTTGCGGGCTATGGGTATGACTACAACAACGGCATATTATGGAAATGGTACCGGGACTTGATTTCGGGAAAAGTCAGAGACCCTTCGACAGGAAAGCTGGCAGGAATAATGCCCTATATGTGGGAGCATACCCCTCTAGGCCATGTGAACGTCTGGAACGGACACACATACAAATTCCACGATATAACAGCAACTTGGGAGGAAGCTGAAGCATATTGTGAGAATCTTGGCGGACACCTCGTAACAATTACGACAAAAGAAGAACAGGACATGCTCGTGGAAATGCTTCAAGGGCTGGTCAGGAATGACTCGGCAATATGGTACTGGGCGGGAGCATCAAAAGCATCTGGAGAATGGGAATGGATAACAGATGAGGCATGGCACTATGAGAACTTTGAGGGCGGTTTCAGGGACTGGGACGGAGCTTACCTGCAAGTCTACGGATTTCCTTTTGCTGAAAATGTGAGGGGAAAGTGGTTTGGGGCAGAAGACTCATATATCCATCCGCACGGTTTTATTTGCGAGTGGGATTCAGATCAGGTAACAGACAGGTAAAAATCTGGCCTGAAAATAGCCGCTGCAAATTTCTGCAATAAAGACGGCCTCACTATCTGGGGTCGTATTTTTATGCGTAAAGTTTCCTTGCTATGTCGATGAAGTACCGCGCGTATGCTGGAATATAGCTTCCCTTCCTCATGGCCGCGACAAAATCACTGTACACCCCTCCGCCCCCGAAACTGTAAGTGTCGATTTCAGGCTTAGGCGAGTGCCACCTGAGATGACTCTCGAAGATGAACGACACCCCCCAGCCCTGTTCGGTGAGTGAGATTACTGCGGGCATGTTGTTTGTCGTGATGGAGTTGGCGAGGTCAATGCCTGCCTGCCTGAGGTAATGCCGCGATATCTGCCCGGTTCTTTGTTCTGGCGACAGGAGAATCAGACGCTCATCACGCAAAACTCTGAGGTCTAATCTTCCGTCAACAGCAAAACTTTCCGCCCTGTGGTTGCGGCACGTGCATATCCTCAGCTCTTCAGGCGCGAGGGTCTCATACACTATGTGAGGGTTCGACTCGTGAGGCTTGCTGTAGAACGCCAGATCAATATCACCTTCCAGAAGTTTCACGTCAATAGCCGCGCTCGTCCCCTCAAATATGTTGACCTTCACGTTCGGGTACTTCCTGCTGAAGGCCGGGAGTGTCTTCGGGAGCATGAAGGCGCATCTCATGTTGGGCAGGCCGATGTTGAGGACTCCTATGTCGCGCTTGATGATGTCGGAAAGCTCCGCGTCAAGGCTCGCTTTGGTCTCAAGAATCATGTGGGCATACTCAAGGTAACGCCTGCCCGCGTACGTGGGAATATATTTCTTGTCGGCGCGGTCAAAAAGTTTCAGCCCTAATTCCGCCTCAAGCCCCGCCAGAAACTTGCTCAGGTTGGGCTGGCTGATGTAGAGAGACTCGGCGGCGCGGGTGATGTTCTGATGCTTTGCGATTGCGGTTACGTATGACAGCTCGCGGAAATCCATCGTTGCATTCCTCCAAGTTATGAGCTTGATGAACAATATATATTTCACGAATAGACCCGTCAATGATATTCTTCACTCATCAATTCCACAACACCAAATTCACACAAATACGGAGGGTACAAGCAATGACAGTGAAGAAACTGCCGGTAACTATCATGCGTGGCGGTACAAGCAAGGGAGTCTACATCCTAGAGTCAGACCTGCCCGCCAACCACGACGAATGGGAGCCGTTATTGCTCCGTCTCATGGGAAGCCCGGACGCGAAGCAGATTGACGGACTCGGAGGCTCATACTCGGTAACAAGCAAGGTCGCAATCATCAAGAAATCCAGCAACCCGGACGCTGATGTTGATTACACGTTCGCACAGGTCTCGGTCGACAAGCCCCTAGTCAGCTACAAGGGCAACTGCGGCAACATCTCATCAGGTGTCGGGCCTTTCGCCATCGAGAAGGGACTCGTTGAGGCAAAAGACGGCACAACAACCGTGCGCATCTTCAACACCAACACGAACAAGATCATTGCCGCTGACGTTAAGACTCCCGGCGGTGAGGTCGCGTATTCGGGAGATTTCGCCATTGCCGGAGTGCCCGGGACTGCCTCGCCCGTGAAGCTGAAGTTCGTGAACCCGGCCGGGACATTGGGGAAGGGTCTTCTGCCGACAGGGAATGTTGTTGACACGCTGGACGTTCCTGGGTTCGGTAAGGTTGACGTGTCGATTGTTGACGCGGCCAATCCCCTCGTGTTCGCGAAGGCAAAGGACATCGGGCTGACTGGCAAGGAGCTTCCTGACGAAATCAACGGCAACGCCGAGACCCTCGACCTTCTGGAGAAAATCAGGGGGCTTGCGGCGGTCAAGCTGGGACTCATTGAGGACTACACGCGCTCGGCCTGGGACACTCCCGGAATCCCCAAGATGACGTTCGTGGCAGAGCCTGACGACTACACAGCCTCAGACGGAAAGGCAATCGCGAAAGGAAGCATTGACCTTCTCTCGCGCATGATGTCGATGCAGAAGGCTCATCCCTCCTACGCAATGACGGGGGCAATGTGCACTGCGGCGGCGGCGGTAACACCCGGCTCAATCGTGAACCAGGTACTCGCCCCTGACGCTGATACACAGTTCATCCGTATCGGCCATGCGGCGGGAATCCTCGAATGCGGCGCGGACTTCAGGCTTGAGGCGGGGAACAACGTCCCGGAAATTGATGACACTTTCGGCTTCAGGACGGCCAACTTCATCATGGACGGCACGGCAAGAATAAGGCTCTAACACTCAAAGGGGGTAAATCACAATGCAGGAGTATCTTCCTATAATATCGCTTCTCGTTCTGGCGGTTGTAGTGGCAATAGGCTTCATCAAGAAGATCAACCTCGGCTTCTTCGCACTTGGCGCGGCGTTCGTTCTGGGGACTGTCGGCGGAATGAAGGCATCGCAAATCACGGCAGGCTTCAGCTCGTCAATGTTCGTTACGCTGGTGGGTGTTACGTTCATGTTCGGTATGGCCTCGCAGAACGGGACGCTGGAATTGTTCTCGAAGAAAGTCGTCGCCCTCGTCGGCAAGCGCACGGTCTTGATACCGATATTGATGTTCGTGCTGTCAGCGTTTATTTCGGCGATTGGTCCCGGCCACATAGCCGCCGGAATCCTCATGACAACATTCGCGATGTACCTTGCGTTTGAGATGGACATTAACCCGATGGCAACCTCACTTTACGCGAAACTCGGCGCTAACGCGGGCTGTGCTTCAACATTATCGATAACAGGAATCCTCGCGGCGCAGCTCTCGAATCCTATGGGCTACTCAGGCTTCGGGCTTCATCTTTTCCTGTCTACCCTGCTGTCGGGCTTCGTATTCACTCTGGTGGTCTACATACTCTACAAAGGCTATGCGGTGAAGGCTGACAACCCGCTGAAGTGGTCAGACATTCCGAAGTTCAACCGTGAGCAGAGAATCACAGTCGCGGTTATCATCGTGGTAGTCGTGTGCTGCATAGGCTTCAAGCTGGATACGGGATTGTTCGCGTTCCTTGCGGCGAGCGTCCTCATTCTCACGGGGTGTGCTGACGAGAAGAAGGCCATAAAGGGAATCCCTTGGGGGACTCTGGTGTTCATCTGCGGAGTCGGGGCGTTGGTGAACGTCATCAACAAGCTCGGCGGAATCAAGCTGGTCTCCGATTACCTTTCCTCGCTCATGTCAACGAACACGGCAGTACCGATAATGTCAGCGACTTCGGGCATACTCTCGTGGGTCAGCTCGACAACGGGAGTCGTAATGCCCGCATTGCTCCCGATAGCGCATAACGTATCACAGACATTCGGGGTGAGCTATGTCGAATTGATGTCGGCGATAATTGCTACGTCATTCGCGGCGGCGATAAGCCCACTGTCGACAGGCGGAGCAATCATAATGTCGTCATACAGTGCGAGCAAGGAGACCACAACGGAGGAGATGAACAACATGTTCAAGACTCTCTTCCTTCTGAGCGTGGCGAATGTCTTAATCAACGTCTTAATGTCATGGCTCGGAGTGTTCAATCTCGGTCATCTGTTCTACTAGTAACGTTACTCCTCATATAAATTTTCCCCCTTGTCGAAATTGGCAGGGGGGATTTATTGTTTGGCGGCCATGCTGTTGTCGATCATTCTGTCAACGCGTTCCCAGAATTGTTTTGCGAAGGCTAATGTCGCTGGGACTTCTAGCCTTTGTCCGTCTGTCTCGAAGACTAGCACGCCCTTGTTCTCTGTTACGGAGCGTTCCTTGATGTCTGAGCTTTCGCCCTTCATGAGGTAGTCTACTGGTCTGTCGAATACTTCGGATAATCTCTGCATGTAGTGGGGCTGGGGATTGATGCGCCGCGTTCCCAGCGTGATACTAGGTTTCCTTCTGTGCCTACGAGTCCGCCTAGTTCTTCCTGACTGAGTCCTTTTTCGCGCCTCAATGCTTTTATCAGGTTTCCGTCAATCATGATAATCACCTCTCATGAAGAAATATAGACTTGATTTCTAGGCTGCACCATGAAATTCAAGGCTAGTAGATGATAAAACTAGTTTACGCGGATAAAAACGTGTGTTAATATCCTCAATATCCCTAGTTTTCTGAAGTCTAATAAATATGTGGAGGAGGCTGTAGCATTGTAGTATCTTGGGCTTTGGAGGCTAGAAATCTGATACAGGAAGGAATGAGATTCTCATGAGGAAGCGAAAGTTTGCGGGGATTGTAGGAGTCGTGATGGTGCTTCTGATGGGGACATGTTCGGGAGCTTGGGCGAAGTCTGCGCGTGATGTTGTAGTCGAGTACGCGTGGGAGGTATTCAACTTCACGTGGTATGCTGACCAACCAATATTGAAGCACAACACTGGTCAATATGTCGGGCCGGGATGGATAAGAGGTATTCCGTACACGCTGAACTGGCCGCAAAATTCGTACGAAAATTACAAGTCTCTCATTGACGAATACAAGGACGGCACAAACAACGGCCTCTACAAAATCGAGACTTACTCAATAGGCAAGGACAAAAACGGCAATAAAATATGGCGTACAAGCATGAAATACGGGTATGCCTGCGCGGCTTTCGTTACTGACTGCATAAGGCGGGGATTCTCGCAGTGTGGCGTAACTTTGCCCAGAAAAACGCTGACGTGCTTCCATAATGATGGCGATGACTGGGAATATTATATTTCCGAGTGGGACACTACTAATGAGTCGTATGCGAGTCTCCAGAAGGGCGATTATCTTGACAACGTTGACCATGTGATACTAGTTGTCGGCAATGATGGAGGGACAATCTCGTACGTTGACCAGACCGCTACTTGGGACAGCAATAACCATGTCGGGACACACAAAGGAACAAAATCATACAATGTCTTACGCTCAGAGGGTTACGTTCCTATGCATGTAACATATCCAGATGACGAACCGCCAGAGCCTGAAGGCATCAATATCGCAGACACATTCCCCGATGCCCTGTTCCGCGAATACGTCTCCTACTGGGATCTCAACAATGACGGCTACTTCAGCGATGACGAGATCGACAACGTAAGAGATTTCGGCTGGTACGGCGGGCCTCACCCCTACAACTACTGGGAGGGCGCGTGGGGAGGCTTCGAGCCGAAAGGAGTCCTTGAGCTCAACGTAGGCACAAACCACTGGAAGGGCATCCGCAGCATCGAGGGCGTTCGTATCTTCAGGAACTTGGAGGTTCTCTACGTCCACAACGACAGCATCACGGGAGCTGTAGACATAAGCGGCCTAACCAAGCTGAAGGATTTTCGATGCCATAACGACAGCAACACAGGCAGCATAACCAGCATAAACGCTGAGGGCTGCTCCGCGCTGGAACAGATACAGTGCCGGGGCAACAGGGTAACCTCAATCAACAGGAACGGCTGCGGCTCATTGACCTATATCGACATCTACAATGACACCGCTCCAAGAATCATAACGGAGACCCTCCCGGACGCATATATCGGCATTCCCTACTATGCGAAGGTTGATGCCACAGGGACGACACCGATTTATTTCACAGGTGGCACTTCGTCAGTGTGGACAAACGGCTTTGATCTTCAGGAATGGCTTATCGGGAAATGCACGGACGGAGTAATCAAGGGTACGCCCCGCAATGTCAGTAATCGTACTCTGCCTTACACCCTGAGCTTCCCAGTAACAGCTACGAACCACGTAGGCACCTCAGCCCCCAAGACATTCACGATTACTGTAAGGGAAACACCCGTTGCTCCTAAGATAAAGACTACGAGTCTTCCTGACGCTTACATAGGGGAGCCGTATTCCGAGCAGGTTCAGGTCTCAGGGACAACGCCGATAACTTACACACTCAACAGCAGTGAAGCATTGGTAAACGGCTTTGATGTTCAGGACTGGATGATTGGGTTATGCACTGACGGCCTAATCGAAGGCACACCCGGCTACGTTATGGGTACTCCCACGAACAGGACTCCTCCCTACACCGTGAAATTCCCGATTACGGTTACGAATCCCGGCGGCTCAGACACAAAGACGCTCACTGTTACGGTCAGAAAGAGAATATATCCCCCGTCAATCTCGACAAAGAGCCTCCCCAACGCAACAGCCGGTGAGTACTACTACTACATTCTTCAGGCATCAGGGACTCAGCCCATCGATTGGAGCGTAACCAATGGAAGCCTTCCTCCGGGGCTTTCACTGACGACTGACGGCACTATATCCGGCACTGTGGGGAGCGGAGCGTCAGGCGCGTACAGTTTCAGGGTAACGGCCAACAACTCGTCCTATGACTACAAGAACCTCACGATCACGGTGAATGTTCCTCCGTCAATCTCCACCACAACGCTCAAAGACGGCTACGTGAGCGAGTCATACTCTGAGACTCTCAGCGCGTCAGGCACAACCCCAATCACGTGGTCAGCTACCGGGCTTCCTCCCGGACTGTCATGTTCGAGCACAGGCCAAATCACAGGGACTCCGACAGCGTCAGGAACATTCAAGCCGAAGATTACGGCCAAGAATCCGGTGGACAGCACGACCAAGGAAATACCGCTCTCGATATACCTTCTTCCTACCATTAAGTATGACTTCAGGAACGGTAAAGCAGGGCAGGAGTATTCCGACTACGTAACCGTAAACGGAGGAAAATCACCTCACACGTGGACAAATGACAACGGCACAATTCCTCCGGGTCTGCGCATGAGTAAGTCAGGAAACTCGCTGTACCTCAAAGGCACTCCCACAGTGGCAAAAACGTACAGCTTCCGGCTCAAGGTCAAGGACGCTAACGGCAGGACTGCCACAAAGGATTTCACGGTTGTCATCGCTTCTGCAGTAGTAGCTCCCACGATAACGACAACCAGCCTTCCGACCGGCATCGTAGGCGCGTCATACTCCAAGCAGCTTGAAGCCTCCGGTACACCTACAATCACGTGGACGGTAACAGGACTCCCGGGCGGACTCTCATGTTCTAGCACGGGGAAAATCACAGGAAAGCCGACAGAGTCCGGGACATTCACGGTCAAGGCAACCGCTAAGAACTCAGCAGGATCTTCCTCCAAGACGTTCACCCTCAATGTCACGAGGACAACGATAACCGGGACTATCCCCTCGACAGTGGCACGCGGTGCTTCTATAGCATGGACACTCAAAGCCTCAGGCGGAACTAGCCCGTATACTTGGAGCATAGACTCCGGGAAACTTCCTGACGGCTTGAGCATCAACAAGTCAACCGGGAAAATCACAGGCACGCCTACGAGAGCAGACACGTACAAGTTTGTAGTTAAGGCTGCGGACGCAAACAAGGTAGCGGCTACGAAGTCTTGCACGGTGAAAGTAACTCAGACTACAATCACCGGGACATTCGCGGACGGCATCGTGAAGGCAGCGTATCCCAGTGCCAACCCTACTGTCGGCAAGAGTTTTTCCCAGACTCTTGCATTGCCCGAAGGTTACACATGGACTAGCGGAGTATTGCCGAGTGGATTGAAGCTGAAATTCTCGGGGAATAAGGCGACATTGTCAGGGACTCCGAAAAAAGCAGGAACATATACCTTCACGCTGAGGGGTACTAACAAGAACGGTGTTTCTGTTACCAAGAACTTCACACTGAAGATTGGTGCGGCCACACCTGACGTAACAATCAGCGGAGGCACTGCGTCTTACAAGGTGGCAAAAGCAAGCGGAACACTGCCCCCGGGATTATCGCTGAAATTCTCAGGCAACAAGGCGACATTGTCAGGAACTCCGAGCAAAGCAGGTACGTACACGTTCTCATTGAAGGCCACAGACGCGAACAATATATCAGCAACGAAGTCCTTCACTGTCAAAGTAACAGGGCCGACAATTTCGGGCACGTTAGCGAATGGCATCGTAAAGGCTGCATACTCCGGGACATTGACGGCAAGCGGAGGTACTTCACCGTATACGTGGGAGATAAGCAAGGGTTCTCTGCCTAATGGTCTCACCATCGACAAAAGTACAGGCAAGATTTCCGGGAAGCCAACTAAGGCAGGTTCTTTCACGTTTGCTGTTAAGGTGACGGACAAGAATGGCGCGAGTTCCACAAAGGAATACACCGTCAAGATTACCCAGACGACTATCACCGCCAGCATCCCGGCAACCATAGTACGCGGAGCTTCAGTAACGTGGACACCGCAAGCCTCAGGCGGAACTAGCGCGTATACATGGGTTGTAACGAAGGGTTCACTTCCTGCGGGATTGACGCTCGATAAGTCTACGGGCAAGATAACAGGCAAGCCTACGAAGGCCACGAGCTATTCCTTCACCCTCACTGCAACGGACAAGAACAAAGTAGCAAGCTCTAAGTCCTATACAGTGAAGGTAACGCAGACAACAATAACCGGGGCGTTCACAGCGGCAGGCGTGGTCAAGGCTAAGTACTCCAGCACTATCACAGCTACAAGCGGCACTGCTGGCTATACGTGGACGAAGGTTAGCGGCACAATTCCTCCGGGCCTCAAGCTGACCTATTCCGGCGCGAAGGCTACGTTGTCGGGCACTCCCACTAAGGCCGGAAGCTATACGTTCACCCTAAAAGTTGTCGACAAGAATGGCGTTGCGGTCACCAAGAAGTTCACCGTCAAGATTACCCAGACGGCAATCACCGGGACGTTCACGGCGGCGGGCGTGGTCAAGGCTAAGTACTCCAGCACAATCACAGCGTCAGGAGGCACTGCTGGCTATACGTGGACGAAGGTTAGCGGCACAATTCCTCCGGGCCTCAAGCTGACCTATTCCGGCGCGAAGGCTACGTTGTCAGGCACTCCCACAAAGGCCGGAAGCTATACGTTCACCCTAAAAGTTGTCGACAAGAACGGGGTTTCGGTCACCAAGAAGTTCACCGTC
>JAFSRQ010000102.1 GCA_017446055.1 Synergistaceae bacterium
GGGTATCCTCATGGTTCGCATCGCCTAAGTTTGATGGCGTGAGGGCGGTATTCATACCCGGTAGCGGATTCTTCACGAGGAACAACAAGCCCATCAATGGCTTTGAGCGTATGGCAGAAATCCTCAACAGCATCTGCACGGAGCGCGGGCTGTCGTTCGTTGACGGCGAACTCGTCTTGCAGGGCAGGAGCTTTCAGGCATCACAGAGCGCAATCCTTGCCGCTAACCACCCGGACAAGTCAAAGGTTGAGTACCACGTTTTCGCGGTCGGCGGCGGCTTCATCAACACGGCAGACATGCTCAATGCCCTTCCTGACAGGCCGGAAGATAACATTTTCCGCGTCAATTCGGAGCTTATACCCAACACTTTCGAGGCTGTCGAAAAGGCTTGCGGGAAATTCACTGCTCAGAGCTACGAGGGAGTCGTGCTTCGTCATCCTGATACACCTTACCACGAGGGAAGAAGCAATCATCTGCTGAAGCACAAGTTCTTCAAGGAGGCTGACTTGCGGATTGTCGCGGCTCATGAAGGCACAGGGAAATACGCGGGAATGCTCGGAAGCGTTACGGTTGAGGGCGAAATCGGCGGGAAACGTATACGCTCGGACGCAGGCACTGGACTCACCGTTGACGACAGGAAGGCACTCTTTGCGGATAGCGGCCTCATCGGGAAGGTCATCACAGTGAAGTATCAGGCGTTGACCGACAGGCCTGACCGCGAGGGATTCTACAGTCTCAGGTTTCCGGCTGTTATCGGCCTGAAAGAGGACAGGGATTTTCCGGCGGCTACTGTAAGCCCAAAGCCAGAGACTTATACAGGCACGGGGCTTCCCACAGGGAAATACGGCGTTGTTGAGGCGACATTTCAGGTTCAGTTCGTGAGCAAGCCCATGCGCAGACCGTCATATCTCCCGTCAAAGTCTGAGATGGCCGAATGGAAGTCCAAGCTGTACAGGTGCAGGAGCATTCAGGAAGGCACACAGCTAATCGCCGATCTGAGACTCACAGTCCCGAAGATTATGGCTCTGGCTAAGTATCTCGGTGTCAGCCTCAAGGGTTGCAGGTATCTTAAGGCTGAAATAGTGAGATGGGTCATCGGCGCGAGCTTGGGCGCGAGGCTCAGGGCTGATGCGGTGATGAAGGCGGCGCAGGAAAGGAAGGAGGCGCAAAATGAGGGATTTTTCTGCGGTTTCACAGATAACAGTAACGCCATTGTGCGAGGAAGCAAATATGTTGTTGAAGGATTGCTGGACACTGCTGGACATATTCCACGATGAGGACGGAAGACCGCTGTTCGTGCTGGGAAGTCAGGCAGGTATGCGGGAGTTTCTGGAAGGCATCGGGGAGGACGCGGGGGGGCGCATGTAATGGACAAGTCAGAGCTACTCACGCGAATCATGACGCTCAGGCGCGAGGTTGACGGCCTCATGGACATAGTCATTGCAATGGAGGACTCACAGCCCAGCCAGCCCGCAACGGTTCGGCAGGACAATGACGGCTGGCTGACGGTCAAGGAAGTCTGCGAGGCTCTGAAGATCTCGGACGCAACGTTTTATGCGCGGGTCAAGGACGGGACATTTCCGCAAGGAGTCGCATTCAGCCCAAAGTCTAAACGCTGGAGGCTGTCGGACATCGTAGCGTGGCAGGACAAATCACAGTTTCATGACGCGGTGGAACGCCCAAAAACTACAACGAGGAGAAGGGGCAGGGTCTCACGTGTCAGGAAGATTGAGGAGTTCGCTTATGCCTAGAGTGTGGGCTGACCTTGAGGAGCTCGCAAGGATGAAACGCAGGGCAAAGACTGAGACCAGCCAGCCGGAAGCAAAGTATGCGGGTGAAATCACATGCCCTGAGTGCGGGACGAAGCTCTATCACGAGGCCGGATGCATAAGGTGCTATTCGTGCGGATGGTCGCGGTGCTGAGACAAAGGAGGAATTATCGTGAGAGACATGCGGATAACAAAAAGCCCCCTCACAGCTGAGGAAGGCCAATTCGTTCACAGGCGGGCAATGTTTGGACACACAACCGTCTGCGAACAGGGGTATTTTACCAGATACACAACTGGTAAGGCAAAGCCGGAGGCGCGGAGATGAGATACTTCCCGCCGAAGGCATGGCAGTACATCAAGAATGAGGAAGGCACATACTCGGTCTACAAGACGGACTCGGTGTCTGGCAAGAGACTCGTAGCTGTTGCGTTCAGGGAGGATGAAGCGAGACTCATAGCTTCCGCGCCTGAGATGGAGACGGCTCTGCACTACGCGGCAAAAACTCTGAGGGCAACGGAAGCATTCATGACGGACAAGGGACTCAAGACGGATGACCTGAGCGAGATTGTCGGGGTAATTGAGAGACTTCTCGACAGGGTAAACGGAACGGAGGAATAGGCATGAGCGGGGGAATCGGCGGTGTCAAGAAGACAGAGCGCGGGGATTCCCCTGCTGTGCATTCCGGCA
>JAFSRQ010000103.1 GCA_017446055.1 Synergistaceae bacterium
CCAATATTCGTCATGATAAGCGGCTCATTATTCCTCAGCAAAGATATTCCCCTCAGAAAAATTTACAGCAAATACATTTCCAGAATAGTTACGGCGTTTTTGTTCTGGTCATTCGTTTATGCCTCAAGAGAATACATGAAGACCGGCAGCATCCTGAAGGCTTCAGCCCACTTCATCAAGGGACATTATCACTTGTGGTTCTTGTTCATGATTGTTGGGCTGTATATGATTGTGCCGTTCATGAGGAAGATTGCCGAGTCAGAATCCCTGACGAAATATTTTCTTGCGCTTGCTCTGGTGTTTGCCTACATTATCCCTGAAGCTGTCGATATTATTTCTGTCTTCTCGGAAAGGTATAGCACATTTGCGGGCAAGGTCGTTAATAACTTCAACATGTGCTTTGTTATGGGGTTCAGCGGGTATTTCTTGCTCGGGCATGTCCTGAATACTATAGAGCTCTCTCCAAAAGTTGAACGAGCAATCTATCTCGCCGGCATTATCGGAGCAGTCATGATTATATTAATGTCAGCATTTGCCTCTGTGTTTAAGGGTGAGCCTTTGGGACTTTACAGCTCTCACAGTGTGAACGTAATGTGTGAAAGTGTAGCAGTATTTGTGTTCTTCAAGAGGCACTTCACGCGGGAGTCAAGAATAATCAGGACGCTGTCAAAATATTCATTCGGAGCCTACCTTGTACATGCGGCGGTCATCGGTGTTATCGCCAAACTAGGCCTCGACAGTCTGACGTTTAACCCGCTGTTCTCTGTGCCTGTCATAAGCGTGATAGTCTTCACTGTATCCTTCGTAATTTCAGCAGTGATGAATCATATCCCTATGCTCAAGAAATATGTGATATAATTTCGCAAATTCAGCAAGAAAGGACTTGACAAGAATGAGTGAAAGTGTTATGCTTCTAACCAGACCAGACCAGACCAGACCAGACCGATTATTCTGCTCTTTATTCTGATGCGTTCTACAAAGCACACCATTCTTATGAATTTATAACTTCCGCCAGCAAAATTATCAGTGCCATTCAGGAGTTAATGACGTTTGACAGCGTTATAGATGTCGGGTGCGGTGCAGGACAGATGCTTGATGCATGTTCCAAAGCAGGAGTAAAAATTATACGCGGAGTTGACGGCTCATGGGTAAAACCTGAAGTGCTGCTGATACCTAGTGAATGTTTCTCTCAGTATGACCTGACACAACCCAACCTCAAGGCTGGTATTCCAGAGACACATTTTGACCTTGCAATATCTTCCGAAGTTGCTGAACATATAGATATTGACGGGGAAGAAAACTTCATTGATAATCTTACTTCATTCAGCGAAGTAATTTTGTTTTCCGCAGCCGTTCCCGGGCAGGCATGGTTCAGGAAGGCAGCGCTTCACCATGTCAATGAGCAGTGGCCTTCATACTGGATAGAGAAGTTTGCGGCAAGAGGCTTTGTCCCTGTTGACTGCGTAAGGCCCAAAATCTGGAACGACAGAGAAATCCCCGCATGGTACCGCCAGAATTTGCTCATATTTGTAAAGAAGGATGCACTGCATAAATACCCGAATATTGAGAGTGAAGCAGGCCGGCCAGTCTTTGATGTCGTTCACCCTGAGCTGTGGTCGGAAAGAACTATACCCATAAGAGATATGGGCTTCAGAATATTATGCAGATACATTTTCACAAGCATGCTCTATCTTGTTCCTGCGTTCATGAGGGCCGTAAAGAAGCGTTTGTTCGGGTGCAAATAATCTCTCCGTGATAGAATACATATATACCCATACTTAATTCACACACGGAGGAATCTTACTCATGCCTAATCTTATGCAGGACATGCGCACAATTATTGACGACGCAATCAAAGCCGTACTGCCCGAGTCCGCCGTCAGGGAAGCCCTCAGCAACCCCGCCTTCACCTCACGCAAGGGCAAAGGCAGAATCATCGTTGCCTCAATCGGTAAAGCCGCCTGGAGGATGGCCAAAGCAGCCAGCGACATTCTCGGTCCCGGCATTTCCGGTGCGGTCGTAACCAAGTATGACCACTCTATGGGAGATATTGCCGGTCTCGAAATCTTTGAGGCAGGACACCCGGTCCTCGACGAGAACACCCTCAAGGGCACTAAGGCACTACTTGAGCACGTCAAGGGACTCACCGCCGACGACACTGTGTTATTCCTCGTGAGCGGAGGGGGTTCGGCCCTGTTCGAGCTGCCTGCTGAGGGCGCAACCCTTGAGGACATGCAGGACATTTCCAGCCAGCTTCTCGCGTGCGGTGCCGACATTGTGGAGATCAACACGATCCGCAAACACTTATCCAGCGTCAAGGGCGGACGTTTTGCCCAGCTGTGCGCTCCGGCTCATGTGTTCATGGTTGTGCTCAGTGATGTTTTGGGCGACAGGCTCGACAGCATAGCTTCAGGTCCTGCGGCTCCCGACATGTCGACAAGTGAAGAGGCCCTCGCAATCGTCAAGAAATACGGCCTCAAGGTCAAGCCCTCCCTAATGGAAATTCTCGCTCATGAGACACCCAAAGCCCTCGACAACGTTACTGCGACAATCACCGGGAGCGTTACGGCACTGTGTGAGGCAGCGAGCAATATAGCGCGTGGGAAGGGCTACACACCGTTAGTGCTCACGACTACGATGACCTGTGAGGCTCGTGAAGGCGGTGCGTTCATGGCGGCAGTAGCTCGTGAGGTCAAGACTTCGGGGCGGCCTGTGAGTGCTCCGTGTGCCCTTATCGCTGGAGGTGAAACGGTCGTTCACCTTACGGGTAAGGGTCTCGGCGGGCGTAATCAGGAGTTCGCGCTTGCGGCCTCTGAGGGTATCGCTGGGCTTGAGGGAGTCGTGATTGCGTCTCTCGGGTCCGACGGGACGGATGGTCCTACTGATGCGGCTGGGGGGATCGTTGACGGCGGGACTATGGCCAAGCTGAAGGCTAAGGGGATAAGTATTGCGGAGGTCTTGAGGAACAACGACGCGTATAACGCACTGAAGGCTGTTGATGCGTTATTGATGACGGGTCCGACTGGTACTAACGTGAATGATGTTGCTGTTGCTCTGATAGGGTAGCGGAAAGATTAAGAGCCTCCCGTGTTTTGGGAGACTCTTTCTGTGTTGGGTGCGGGGTGTCGTTACGTAATTAGCCGCCGGTGTTGCCCTGTTGTGTCTGTGTGGGCGTAACCGCTGTGATTGCCCCATTGTATAATGTTACCTTGAACGCACCGTCCTTGACTCGCGTCGCTGTAGCGTCTGTTCCGCCATATGTGCCGTAGCCTGGTATTGCGGCTAGTGCTGTCTTGATTGCTGCGGCCTCACCATCACCGGAAAAGTCTACAGTGATGTTCCATTTCTCATAGCCCTTCCCCGTATCACCATCATCGGGAGTATATTTTATCTTGGCTCCATCCTTGCTGAAGTCCCCGAAGGTCTTGATATATGCGTTAATAACGGTAGATGTAGGTACATTCAGTGCTGTCTCGCTCTCATATTAGCTGCATAATACATTAAGGCTGCCCGTTTACACGCGTCCACATTGGATGCTATAGCCGCTGCCTTTGCCTTCGCCGTTGACCCGCTTACACTCACCATCATTGTTGCCGAAAGTGCTCCCAAAA
>JAFSRQ010000104.1 GCA_017446055.1 Synergistaceae bacterium
CAGACCAGACTAGACCAGACCAGACTTCATGACCAAATTCCAACAGTAGCAATTATCATGTCGACATACAACGGCGAAAAGTATATCCGTGAACAGATTGACAGCGTACTTGCGCAGGAGAGAGTTCATATTGAGCTATTCATCAGGGATGACGGCTCTTCTGACGGAACAAGGGACATAATTTCGGAGTATGCCGGGCGTTTCGGTAACATTCATGCTGACTTCGGAATTAATCTCGGTTACATAAGAAGTTTCTTCACGGAACTCACTGTAGCAAAAGGCTTTTCCTACTATGCTTTGTGCGACCAAGACGATGTGTGGAAGCCAGAGAAATTAATCACAGCAGTAAACGCAATCAAACATGAGGAAGAGCTGAACGGCAAAGATTTTCCTGTAGTGTGGCATTCAAGTCTTGCCCTTACTGACAGTAATCTTAACGTCCTTTCCATCAGGCAAATGGATAAAAGAATTGCCTCGCTTGAAAGCTTCATGGTGTGGCTTCATGGAAGAGGCTGTGCAATGGTCTTCAATGAAAGCGTGTACAAACTCACACTGAGAGTTAATTCTCTCGGTTTAGTTCATGCAAGCCATGACTTGATTACGGTAGCTGTTACGTATGCTTTCGGAGGAACAGTGATATTTTCACCGTATGCATATGTACTCTACAGGCAGCACAGTAACAACACAAGCCATGCTCCTGCAACATTATTCCAGTCAGCAAAAAATGTAGTGGCAAGTGTATATGGCTTGAATTGCAGGAACACGAGATTCGCTGCGGAGCTTCTCAGGGCTGTGGGCAATGAAGTATCCTCCTCCATAAGGAAAACTCTCAATACGGTATCAAGACACAAACATAATCTCATGTACAGGCTGAAAATCGTATTGTCTCCGAAGTTCAGAACGGGGGACTTCAGGCTGACCCTTGCGGGAAAAATCAAGGCATTGCTGGGCGGACTCTAAGACAAAACAATACCCCCGGCCATGTCAACCGGGGGCATTTAACCTCATCTCACTGCTACTTTCCGGGCTTGCCGAGCAGCTTGAACATGTTAGCTTTATAGAACTCGACTCCGGGCTGGTTGAACGGGTTGATGCCGCTGATGTACCCTGACACACCGCACGCATACTCGAAGAAGTAGAACAGGCTGCCGAGTGATGACTCGTCCTGCGCGGGAATCTTCACCATCATGTTCGGGACTCCCCCGTCAACATGCGCCGCGATTGTCCCCTGCATAGCGCACTGGTTCACCCAGCTCATGTTCTTTCCCGCAAGGTAGTTCAGCCCGTCAAGGTCGTTGTCCTGCGATGAAAGCGTGAAGTCCCTGCGTGCCGTCTCGATGTTGAGGACTGTCTCGAACATTATCCTGTCGCCGTCCTGTATGAACTGCCCCATTGAGTGAAGGTCAGTCGTCAGGTCAACACTTGCCGGGAAGATTCCGCGCTGGTCCTTGCCCTCTGACTCGCCGTAAAGCTGCTTCCACCACTCCGAGATGTAGTGCATCGCTGGCTCATAGTTCGCGAGAATCTCAACCGTCTTGCCCTTGCGGTGAAGAATGTTACGGAGTGCCGCATACTGTAGCGCAGGATTGTCCTCGAACGCCTTGTTGAGCGCAACTTCACGCCCTTCCGCCGCCCCGGCCATGAGAGCGTCAATGTCAGCACCGGAAGCCGCAATAGGGAGAAGTCCCACAGCCGTAAGCACACTGAACCTCCCGCCCACGTCATCAGGAATCACGAACGACTCGTAGCCCTCAGTGTCAGCAAGAGTCTTCAGCGCGCCCCTTGCCTTGTCGGTTGTCGCGTAAATGCGTTTGGCGGCCTCTTTCGCGCCGTACTTCTTGATGAGCAGATCACGGAACACACGGAACGCTATAGCCGTCTCAGTCGTCGTGCCTGACTTTGAGATTACGTTGACGGAGAAGTCATGACCCTCCAGAAGGTCAATGAGGTTCTGGATGTAGGTGCTGTTCATGCTGTTGCCGACGTAGTATATGCGCGGGGTCTTGCGGACTTCGGGAGCGAGGTCGTTGTAGAAGCCGTGCCTCAGGAACTCGATAGCCGCCCTTGCGCCCAGATATGAGCCGCCTATGCCTGCCACAAGGAGAATCTCCGAGTCGCTCTGGATTTTCTTTGCCGCCATCTTGATACGGCTGAACTCTTCCTTGTCGTAGTTGACCGGGAGATCTATCCAGCCGAGAAAGTCATTGCCTGCTCCTTTGCGGGACTTGAGCAGATCCGCCGCCGCGAGTGTGATTGCCTTCATGCTGTCTACTTCATGGGGACGCACGAATTTCATCGCGTTTGAGTAGTCAAAGCCTGTCATGAATGTTGCCTCCTGTGTGAATTTTTGGGATGCCTATATTGTACCAGAATCAGCCGCAAAAAAAGCACCCTCCCCCATAATGAGAGAGGATGCCGGAATGTTGCGTGTATGTTACTGCGCTGTTCCGTTCACGTAGAGAGTGTAGCTTCCCTTCGTGACTCTGCTTGTGTCGTTGATGCTCGTTACGTAGGAGTTGCCCGTGAGAGTCCATGTTGACCCCTCTTCTATCGTAACGCTGACTGTCCCGGCCTGCCCTGTGGTGTTGACCGCCCCGCTGAAAGTGGAAGAGTCCTTCAGGTTAAGCGCGAGGGACGATGAGCTGTCGACAATAATATTCCCGGAGATGTCCTGCCCTGAAGCGTTGAGCGTAACTTTGCCGCCGTTGCTCCCGGATGTTCCCCACTTCCCTGACGATGCACGGAGGAAATTCCCGGAAGAGTCGTTATTGGTGATCTTCACGCCGGAGAGGGCTATCGTTGTCGTTGTGTTGGTTACGTGGAATATGTCGCCGTTAGCGTTGGTTATGCTTCCGTCAGTCATCGTGAATGATGATGAGCCGTCTGAAGCGTCGCCCGACATCGACTGATATATGAGCACAGCCTGATAGTACGAGTCGTTGCCGTTGAAGGTGGTGTGATTGGCGTTGAGCGTGGAGTCAGTGAGTGTTACGGAGTTTCCGCCCTCGATTACGACAACCTGAGCGATTCCTGAGTTCAGCGTTACGTCAGAGCCAGTGATTTCCGCCGTTGAGTATATCGCCGGAGACCCCTGGCCGTTTGCTGTGTACGTTCCGCCGCTGACCGTGATAGTTCCGCCGCCCCTGTCCGAACGTATAGCCGCTGACGAGCCGCCCGCCGTTGTGATTGTGAGGTTGCTGGCCGTGATGATGCCGCCGCCTGTGGCCATGATGCCGCCGGAATTGTTCTTCGTGGTCGTGATTGTGGAGTCAGAGATATTTATCGTTGTGCCGTTGCCTGAGTTGCTGCCATTTAGGTTGCCGCCGTAAGAGAACACCGCGTTTCCTCCGACAGCATTGCTTGAGATTTCCGCGTTTGTGATGGTGAGAGTCCCGCCGCCGCCCGCGAAGACCGCCGCGTTTGACCCGGTCCAGTCATAGCCGCTTGTACCGTCGCTTGAGCCTGTAGCGTCGCCCGTTTTGGTGACGGTGATGTTGCTGTAGCTGGCCGAGCCTGCCGTGAGGGACAATGCGTGAGTCCCTGCTTCTGTTGACGTGTAGGTCGTGCCTGTCGTTGTGCCGGACTGGTCATCGCTCGTGGTGGTGTTGCCGTTGTTGTTGGTGTTGCCGTTATCGTTGTTCGTGTTGTTGTTGCCAGACTGGTCATCACTGGTTATCGTGTTGCCGTTGTTGCCGGACTGGTCGCCGCTGGTGATAGTTTCGCCGTTATTGGGGACGTAAGAGCTGCTTGAGCCTCCGCAGCTTGACCCCATTACAGCGAACGCAAGCACCGTGAGAACCGCCATAATCAGCCAGAATTTTCCTGCCTTCATGCTATAACCTCCTGCAAAATTCTTCTATCTTGTTCATCGACTCCATAAGAGTATCCATAGACTGAGTGCAGGCAAGACGCAAGTACCCTTCACCAGTCTGACCGAATGCGCTCCCCGGCAATACCGCGACTTTGGCCTCGTTCAGCAATTTCCACGTGAACTCCTCGCTGGTTAGGCCAGTCCCGGAAATGTCCGGGAAAAGGTAGAACGCTCCCTCTGCTGTGTGGCACTTCACCCCCTTCATCGCGTTCAATCTTGCCTCAACCGCCCTCATTCTCTCGCCGAAAACTTTTGCCCTTGCCTTGACCTTGTCGTCCTGTGTGTTGAGGGCATAAGCGGCGGCCTTCTGTGACAGCGAGTTCACGCCGTAAGTCTGGAACGATGACAGCACGCACATTGTGTTGATCACGTTCTGGGGCGCGAAAAGGTAGCCTATCCTCCAGCCCGTCATGCAGTGGGACTTCGAGACTCCCGCGGCCAAGAGGGTACGTTCCTTCATGCCGGGAATATTCGCGAAGCACACATGCTCACCGCTGAAGACCATAGACTCGTATATCTCATCGCTGAGTACGAACAAGTCCCGCTCAAGCACAAATTCCGCGATGGCCTCAAGCTGTTTCCTTGTCGCGACTCTTCCTGACGGGTTGCCGGGATAATTGAGGATGATTGCGCGTGTGCGTGAAGTTGCCGCCGCTCTCAGTTCGTCAATCGTTGGGGCAAAATTATTCTCCTCGCGTGTCTTTATGGTTACGGGGACTCCTCCGTTGCCGCGTATCTGAGCCTCGTACGGCGTGAAGTACGGCTCAATCAGCATGACCTCATCGCCGGGGTTGAGCAGCGCACCGAACGCCAGCCACGGAATATGAAGCCCGCCGACCGAGATATATACGTTGTCGGGTGATGACTTGAGTCCGTGATGACGCTCCCAGTAAGCGCAGGCCGCCTCCCTCACATCAAGGTAGCCCTGAAGCGGGGGGTAATGGGTGAAACCGTCTTTTGCCGCTTTTGCTGCTGCGTCGACAATGTCAGGCTCGGTAACGAAGTCGGGTTCACCTATGCTGAGGTTGAGTACACCGTTCATCTTCTCGATGGCCTGAAAGACTCTGACCATGCCGGATGGTTTTGACTCGCTGAATTTCTTTGCCAGTTCCATGAATCGCACTTCCTTGTTTGGGATTGCCTGAAATGATAGCACAAACTACACGCCTAGAACGGCCACCATGAATTTCCGCCGGATAAACGCTTCAGTGCCTTCTTCGCTCCCGAATGACCTTTTTCCGCCGCCCTCGCGTAGTATTCTTTCGCCGTGTCAATATTTTTGCTGACACCCTGCCCGTGTTCATGCATTCTCCCGAACATGTATTCCGATGACGAGTTTCCTGCTTCTGCTGACCGCCTGAACATTTCGAGAGCCTCGGCGTAATTCTTGGCGTTGTAGAGCCTCATTCCCTCTCTGTACTGGTCATCAGGGGACATTGCGCCGGGTTCACCGGGCTGGTACGTGAAATCTTGGGACGTAAGCATGATGTTCACGCACATTGCCTGAGAGTATGTATCACCGTCAAATCCCGCGAGCCTGTAATACTTCATGGCCGTGAAAGAGTCGCGCCTGACTCCCAAGCCGTAATTGTACATGTCAGCAAGAAAGACCGATGCCGGGATATTCCCCCCGTCAGCATAATCCTTCACGAGATTCAGCGCGCCGGAATAGCAGCTGACATCGCCGGAAATCTCCGCAAGCCTCAGAATTTCCCCGAAATCATTTCCCTTCTGCGCAATGAGTCTCAGTGCATGACGTGAAAGAGGATGATTATTCCCCCGCAAAGCCTCAGAGTAACCCGGCCTTCCGTCAAAGTAATCCGCGAGAATAACAGCGGCTTCCCTGTCTGAGTCATTCATGCCCTCAGTGAGACGGGACAGCTTCACCGCCCTCAATGTGTCCTCCGGGAGAAGGGGGAAATCAACGCCTGCCCTCATCTGTGACAACATGGCCGTACTCAGCTCATGCTCATAGCCGAAATCTATGTTGACCTCAGCGCACTTCATGGCCGTATCTTTCTCGCCCAGCGAATAGTACAATGCCGCCGCAAAAAGATTGTTCACCCAGTCCTCGCGCATTGTGTTTTCGCGCATTGTCCCGGCAAGCACGAGAATATTTTTCCGCGCCTCATCATTCACGCCGTCCTTCAGAATCGCGTTGATACGGTATTTCACGGCCTCAAGCATATACGGATCCTTCCTGAGAACTGGCCGCCATACCTCGCCGAAACGGTCAAAGCACGCTTCAGCCTCGACGGAGTCGCCAGTCTCAATAGCTGTCCTCGCGCGGTAATACCAGTACGGAGGGTACACGCGGAAGTCATCCTCAAGAGCCTTCAGCATGCGCAATCTCCGTGAAGCCGTGTCAGGTTCGTCAACAGCCCGGTAGAAGTCATCGAGTGCTTTCTGTATGAGCCTGTATTCATCGGGAAGGTGATACTTGTTGAGGAGGTTCCATGACGACGAGAGCAATTGCTTCTGCAACTCGTTGAAGTCGCTCATATCCTCGGCTCTGAGGCGGAACATCTCATCATTGAGGTTGATGTTACGGGTGATGCCCTCTGATTTGTCGCGGAAATACCCGGCTGTGCAGGCTGTGAGGAGTCTGCCGAGTCCCACAAAGATTTTCCCGGCGTTCTCATCTCCTGCGAGGACTCCGCGGGCAATTTCGGCCATTTCTGAGAGAGCATCCTTAATTCTGCTCCTGCTCTGAGCGTCATAACGTTTCTGGATTTCTGCGGCCTCGTCCTGACGGAGCTTCTTCCCCTGAGCAACGTCGAGCAATTTCCTGTACAGCTCGGTGATTTCCGGGTCTGAACGTATATTGCCGATGCTCAGGTTGTTGATGATGTTCTGATATTCAGCGTCAAGAATGATTCTGTCCTGCGTGGATAATATTCTGTGTACTGATACTACGGCCATGTTGAGGGCTAACATTGTGTGTTGGGGGTCATAAGAATCTTCCGCCGCCGCATTCCCCGCCAACATCAACGCAAGCAACGCCGCACAAATTTTCCGCATTATGGCCAGCTCCTTGCGGGCAACTTTCCGGCCAGCTCTGACCTTGCGCGTTCCTGCCCTGAGACTGCCGCCTTTAGACTCCCCGTGTACATCACATCCCCGTCCGCGACCATGCTGTACAGGTAACGTTCCGCCTCCTGAAAGCACCTCAGAGCCGCAAACGCATCCTGATCCGTGCCGAAACCGTCAAGATACATGTACCCCAAGCGCAAGTACACCGGGCCAGCCACGTACCATTTCTCATGGTTGGTCATAAGCTCAAGGCAACGTGTGTAAATCCTGAAGGCTTCCTCCGGGTTCTTGTCGACGTAATAGCCTTTGCGGTACATGTCGCCTGTCTTGTAGAGTGAGACCAGCCGCCCCGTGAACGCACCGTAAGCAAAACAGTGAAACGCTTTCTCGTAGTCAACAGGAATATTCCTGCCGTAGTAGTAGCAGTAGCCCAAGTTCTCAGTCGCAAGCTCATTGCCATGTTCAGCCGCCATCGTGAAATAGTGGACAGCCTTCGTGAAATCCTGACAGCACCCATGACCGTCATAGTACAGCGCGCCGAGATCATTCATCGCGTCAGTGCTGCCCTTGCTGATTGAGTCCTTGTACAGGCTGACGATGAAGCCGAATAATTCGCGGGGCATGTCTTTATCCTTGTCGCAGTTCACGAGGTCGGAAGCAAGCTGATATGACGGTATAGAGTCAGCCTCCTTCATGCGCTCGAAGTACGCTATAGCCTCCTGGCATTGTTCCGGGTCAAGCGCGAGATGAACCTTCCCCCGTTTTGCCTCTGTCATGAAAATATCCCTCCTTATGATGATTCTTTGTGGGTGATGACCGGATTATACACTACTAATTCAGCCGCCCGCTTCCTGATAATGCCCCCTTCTCTCTGTGCAATTTCCCTTCTACAGTCTTTATGATACAGTACTCGGTAATGGGGGAGGCTCCCAAGTCATTTTTCAGAAGGAACGTGTATACCGTCAGGACTCTCCCGACAAACTCACGCTGAGGCAGATTCAGGCGCAGAGCTGATACCGAACTCAATTCCGCGTCATAGTGCTGTGAAATCCTTGCTTGAAGCGAGCCTGATACCTTGCTGCCTATGTAGAATAAATCTCCCTGCCTGAGAATTTGACTCGTCAGTCTGGGCATTGAGGCATCCCTTCCTTTATGTTTGCCGCGCTTGATTTTCTTCGGCCTGTTGAAGCGTTCAAGCTCTGATGTTGACAGCTTCAGGTCTTCACTGACAGCGAAAATGTAAATCCCCTTGTTATTTCCTGTCAGACTGCGGTAATTCACAGCCTCGAACATGTCATTTTCACGCCTTATGCCGCCGACATAATCAATGATGAAACGGACAGCCTCATCACATTTCTCCTCAAATATACTGACAGCTTCACCTGCTGAATGTTCACACCGCACAATAAATTTCCTCCTTTGAGCGCAAAAAAAGAGCGGCATCACTCCGACACCGCCCAATGTAGTTATGAGTTTGACTGACTGAAAGCGTACTTACTTGCCCGCGAGGTACTCATTCATGCTGGCCGCCGCTCTCCTGCCCTCACCCATCGCGAGGATGACAGTAGCCGCGCCAAGCACGATGTCTCCGCCCGCCCACACACGCGGGATGCTGGTCTTCTGGTTCTCGTCGACTATGATGTTGCCGTACTTGGTTACGTTGAGACCCTCGGTTGTCTGGGACATGAGCGGGTTGCTGTCGTTGCCCAGAGCGATAACTGCCGCGTCAATGTCAAGCACATGCTCAGTTCCGGGTATTGCCACCGGCCTGCGTCTTCCTGATGCGTCGGGTTCGCCAAGCTCATACGTCAGCAGCTCAACTCCTACGAGCCTTCCCTTGTCGTCGCCGATGAACTTTGTCGGGTTCTCCAGGAAGTGGAAATCGACTCCTTCCTCGAAAGCGTGCGCTACTTCCTCGATTCTTGCGGGCATCTCTGCGCGTGTCCTTCTGTAGACGCAGTAGACCTTCTCAGCTCCGAGACGCAATGCTGTCCTTGCGCCGTCCATTGCCACGTTTCCGCCGCCGAATACCGCAACCCTCTTCGCGTCATACATGGGGGTGTCTGCGTGTTCGCGGTCATAGGCCTTCATGAGGTTGGAGCGTGTCAGGTACTCGTTCGCGCTGAATACGCCGATGAGGTTCTCGCCCTCGATGTGCATGAACTTCGGAAGCCCCGCGCCAGTCCCGATAAATGCCGCGTCAAATCCCTGCTCGGTCAGAAGCTGGTCAAGTGTTGCAGTCCGTCCAACAAGGAAGCTGGTCTTGAACTCAACGCCCATCCTCTTGAGGTTCTCTACTTCTTTTGCGACGAGAGCCTTCGGAAGCCTGAACTCAGGAATGCCGTACACCATGACTCCGCCGGTCTTCTGGAACGCCTCGAACACCGTAACGCTGTGGCCTTCCCTGCGAATATCCGCCGCAACAGTGAGTCCTGCCGGGCCTGAACCGATAACCGCAACTTTCTTCCC
>JAFSRQ010000105.1 GCA_017446055.1 Synergistaceae bacterium
GTGCAAAAATTTTCCTCGAAACTTAGCGTTAATTGTGTGCAGTAACCATTTCTGCATAAGGAAGTTATCTGAATAGGCGCGGATAACACAGTAATATCCAACAGGAGGAAAGATTCACATGAAGAAAATGCGCAAAGGTTTCACGTTGGTTGAGCTGTTAATTGTGGTGGCTATCCTTGCGACATTAACAGCTACGATGACAGCAAGCATAAGCGGGTCAACGGCAAAAGCGAAGGCATCAGCAATAGCAAATAACGTTGAGGCGATGAAGAGTGCCGCGAGTCAGTACTACAGCGACCACATGGAAGAATCGAGTACGCTGGCCAGTGCCACAACAGCAACGGTGCTTGATGCATATATTCCTACGTGGCGGGATTTCCAGAAGGGCGACATCAAGTACATAGTAGTAACAGATGACAGCGATGCAGGCCGTTCAAACTGGGCAATTACTGTAGATTTCTCGAATGACGGGGAAGCTGAAGCAATCAAGACGGCTCTGGCGAAAATTAAGGGCTATGGCGACTACAACGGAGAAACGACACCAGTAACAAAACCTAATCCTGATTATGTAGATGCAACAACTACTCCAGACGAACCTGAGACAATAACGGAAGAAGAACCCGCTGGAGTTCGCGTAAGGACTGGAGCATTCAAGGTTACACTGTGGAACGGAGCAATCGAGTCAGTTGCCGCTACACCTAATTCATAGCCACAACACGAACAACGCAAACCTATAACCAAACACACAATACACAAAAAGAGTCCCCCACGCCTATTGAGGGACTCTTCCTTTCTCTCCCGGCCTCGCCTTCACAACTGTAATGCCTTCTCCGAAAATTTCCTTGATTGAGCGTGTATTATACTGTTGTAACTTTTGGGGAGGAGATTCATTCATGCCGTCAAAAATATTCAGGCCCGACTCACAATACAAAGCCTTCATTCTTTCACTGGCAGTAATCGGATTAGCATACGGATTGTACAAGGCAGTCCTCGACAATTATCTTGCGGAAATAGTCAGCATGTCCCAGTTCGACCGCGGGGTCTCGGAGTTCTTCCGGGAGCTTCCGGGATTCCTGCTCGTGTTCATTCTTGCGCTTCTCTATGAGTGTTCAGCCGAAAAAATCTTCAAGGCCGGTGCGCTGATCATGCTTGCGGGAATGTTAATGCAGTCCGTGATTCCTGCGAACAGGGTTCTTGTTACGGCGGCGGTTTTCGTCTATTCACTGGGCGAGCACATGCAGTTCGGAATGAGAAGCACATTAGCTCTTGAGTACTCGCAAACAGGGAGGGGCGGCGCGGCTTTGGGGCTTCAGAACGCGGCCTATCAGTTCGGGACTCTCGCGGGGTATATCGTTGTGGCGTTGGTGTTCGGATTCCTTGCAGGGAAAATGAGCCTATACCGCCCTGTGTTTGTCGCATCGTCAGCAATAATAGCGGCAGGACTCATAATCTCCCTCAAGATGACGGGGCAGAGCGGCCATGAACACACCGTAACACGCTTCTACTTCCGGCGCAAATACTTCAAGTTCTACATGCTCGAAATCTTTTACGGCGCAAGAAAACAGATATTCTTCACGTTCGGGCCGTACCTTCTCGTTCTGTTCTACGGTGCTGGGGCAATGGCAATAAGCATACTTTTCGCGCTCTCAGCAATAGCTACGTTCGTATTCTCGCCGATTGTAGGCAGGATTATTGACCGCTTCGGCTACAAGATCGTGATGATTATGGACACGTTGATACTGGTGATTGTGTGCTTCTTCTACGGTTTCGCCCATCATATTTTCCCGAAGGATATTGCGTTCATTGTGTGCTGTGTGAATTACGTCCTCGACGCTGTGATCTCGCTCGCGTCAATGGCCTCGAATGTCTACGTGCAGGACTTATCCGACACTCCCGAAGAGGTCAAGGCTACAATCTCAACGGGAGTCTCAGTGAACCATCTCATAACGATATTGATTGCGTTGTTCGGGGGCTGGATATGGCAGGTTATGGGGATTGAGACGCTCTTCATGATGTCGGCGGTATTCGGTCTGTTCAACAGCGCATACGCCGCGACGGTCAACGCTGAGGAAGACAGGAAGATTGCCGGGTAAACAGTCAGCAAAAAAATGGGAGAGTCCCTCGTGAGATTCTCCCGTGAATGATGCTATCTTGGGCCGGGTCTTTGCGGTCTCTGTGTGTGACTGGGCGGGTTCTGCCTCGATACTGGCTGCGGCGGGCGGCTGTGCTGAGGCGGGACGCGGTAATCACGGTGAGGCGGGGCTGGGCTGGGGTAATACACTGTGTCGCTTGTGTGCCTCGGCCAGTTGTTGTGTATGATCATTCCTGCGATTATGCCTACGATTCCCGCAACGATTATTGCCCCGGTATTGTCGTCCTTCTTGATGACCGTATCACTTTTTGCGGGCTGGGGTGTTTTTGCTGACGGCTGAACGGTTATTCCTGACGCGGCGGCGAGGAGGGCTTTGCGCTGGGAGGGGGTAACTGCATCGGGTGCTTCTGATATGAGCTTCGTTACTGCGCTCCGTCCGGTCTCAGTCATTATCCCTCCTTCAGCAACCCAAGTCATGCAAGCGCGTCTTTCCTCCGGCAGAAGATTCGCGAATGCCTCAGTGCCTGAATATGTGATAAGAGCGTCGCGGGCTTCATCCTCAGTGGAAGCGAAAGCCATCGATGACCCGATAATTACGAGGCTGATTACTGAGAGTGCGAGAAATATTTTCCTCATGGTTTCATTCCACCTTTCATGAGCAGAAGATAGCACTGTGATGTAAAGATTCTGTGAAATTTTGTGTGAGGGTATAGAAAAAAGACAAGGCTTTATGTTATAATTTCTTCGTCAAAAGGTATATATAACTTTCGAGCCTTGTCTACATGATGATTATATCACATGCTGAGGCTTGGTGAGAATAGTTATGCGCAAAATTTTTCGTAACGCGGTGTGATGGTGTGCAGTAATCAGTCTGCATGAGGGTTTATCCGTTTATAGGCGATGGATAATTTCAGCAAAAATACGTAGGAGGAAAACAGAATGAAGAAGGCAAAAAAGGGTTTCACACTCATTGAGCTATTAATTGTCATCGCGATTCTGGCTACACTTTCCGTAGCAATGTCGGTTGCGAGCGCAAAGGCAACAGTAGCAGCAAAAGCATCAACAATCAACACGAACATAGCCAACATAAAGACAGCAGCAGCCCTGTATCAGATGGCAAAAGGAAACTCCTTCAAGGAGAGCGAAGTTGACGCAGCAGCACTTAAGGCGGAAGACCTTATCGACATTGAGGAGTTCAACAAGGTTACTACTGGGTATATAGTCAAGAATAAAGTAACGACACCTACCCAAGTTGACAGCACTATACTGTACGCAATACAGAAGGGTGTAGATAAAGGAGCAGGGGCATATGTGATATGCAAATTCGATGATGAAAGCGAGCCAGCGAAAATAGCTTCCGCCTTGATGGGCTACAAAAATCTCCGTATAGACACAACCAACAACACAGTGGGAGCATTCCTCTACCACAACACCCCAGCTACAAAGCCAGCGACTAACGCTCCGGCTTACGAAACGGACTTCACATATCCTACAGCCGCCGCTAACCCATAATTCCACACGAATAAACGCAACCAACAAAACCTATGCGCAAGGAGAGTCCCTAACGCCTATTACGGGGACTCTCTTTCTTTTCCCCATTACCCTATAATTATTCCATCCACACAACAAGGAGACACGATTATGACTCACTGTTACGACTCGCCTCTTGGTGAGATCACGGTTTTCAGCGACGGGGAAAACATCACAGGACTCTATTTCACCGACCAGCTTTCAGACGTTAACCCTCAAAGCACGGATGACGCTCCGATTTTTGCGCAGGCGGATGAGTGGCTCAATATATATTTCAGCGGAAGAAGCCCGGATTTCACGCCCCCGCTCAAAGTTGAAGGCTCAGAGTTTCACAGGGAGGTCTGCGGAATAATGCTCGCGATTCCTTTCGGCCACGTCATGACATACTCGGAGATTGCCGGGTTAATCACGCAACGCCGGAATATCCCTCACATGTCAGCGCGGGCAGTAGGCGGTTCAGCTTCGAGGAACAGAATATCGCTCATGATTCCGTGCCACAGGGTCATAGGCGCAAAGGGAAATCTCACAGGTTACGGCGGGGGAATCGAACGCAAGATGAAACTCCTTGAGCTTGAGGGAATTGACACGCGAAATTTCTTCATGCCTCCGATATAATACACTCATCCACAAAACACAAATTCACACAAGGGGGTAATCTCAAATGGGAATGAGGGGGATTCATACCTCAATCAATGACATACGCCGCGCAATTTTCACCGAGGTCGCAAGGCTGTCCTACAACTACAAGCCCGGCGATCTGTCCGAGATGGAGCTTATACCGTACAGGGTAATACCGGGAGAAGTCTCACACTACAGGGACGATGTGTTCCTTGAGCGCGCAATAGTCAGGGAACGCATAAGGCTCGCAATGGGACTCCCGCTGAGGAAGGCCTCAGAACATGCCCCGGTCTCAACAGGCGCGGAAGAATGCGTACACCCGGAGAAATACTATCAGCCTCCGCTCATCAACATCATCAAGTTTGCGTGCCACTCATGCCCCGACAACAAGGTAGTCATCACCGACCAGTGCCAAGGATGTCTCGCCCGGCCATGCTCGCAGGTATGCCCCAAAGACGCAATATATTTCGAGCACGGACAAGCCCACATTGATGGGACAAAGTGCGTGAAGTGCGGAAAGTGCATGGGAGTGTGCCAGTACGGAGTCATTCTAAGGATGCAGAGACCCTGCGCGGTTGCCTGCGGTGTGAAGGCCATAACAACAGACGAATACGGACGCGCTGACATCGACCAGGAAAAATGTGTGTCCTGCGGAATGTGCCTCGCAAATTGTCCGTTCGGTGCGATTGCCGACAAAGCCCAGATATTCCAGTGCATACAGGCCATAAGGAGCGAGACTCCCGTTTACGCCGCTATTGCTCCTGCCATTGCCGGACAGTTCGGGAAGACTCTCACGCCTGAGAAAATGCGGGCGGCATTCATTGAGCTTGGTTTTGCTGACGTTGTGGAAGTCGCGGTTGGCGCTGACTTGTGCACGTTGCAGGAGGCAGAGGATTTCGTAAAGGAAGTCCCGGAGAAGCTCCCCTTCATGGGTACGTCGTGCTGCCCGGCGTGGTCGGTCATGGCCAAAAAGGAGTTCCCGCAATTCGCGGAGTGCATAAGCATGGCGTTGACCCCGATGGTTCTCACAGGACGGCTCATCAAGAAGGAACATCCAGGGTGCAAGGTGGCGTTCATCGGGCCATGTGCCGCAAAGAAGCTCGAAGCCAGCAGAAGAAGCGTCAGAAGTGATGTTGACTTTGTGCTTACGTTCGAGGAAGTTCTCGGAATGTTCGAGGCCAAAGAGGTCGATTTTGACTATCTGGAGAAAATGCCAGTCCCAGACAACGCCAGCGCAGACGGAAGAGGATTTGCTGTGAGCGGAGGAGTCGCTGAGGCTGTCGTGAACTGCATCAAGAATCTTCACCCCGAACGTGAAGTATTGACCGAACGCGCAGAAGGTCTCAACGATTGTCGGAAGATGCTCCTCATGGCGAAGGCCGGGAAACGCAACGGCTATCTTCTTGAAGGGATGGCCTGCCCGGGCGGTTGTGTCGGCGGCGCGGGAACTGTCGAACTCATCAATCAGGCGGCGAATGAGGTCGCGAAGATAAAGAAGATGTCAGCAAAAGCACACGCATACGAGAGCGAGTTCGAGAAGATTCTTCCTGACTTGGAGGAATAAGCATGAAGTACGGCAAAATCTCAGTGTCAGGCATCAACATCTTCTACCGCGAGGCCGGAAATCCTGAGAGTCCCGCAATGATTCTCCTTCACGGCTTCCCGTCAGCAAGCCACATGTTCAGGGACTTGATGCCGATGCTGCAGGACAACTTCCACGTCATAGCACCCGATTATCCCGGCTTCGGTCAGTCAGACATGCCTTCACGCGATAAGTTCACGTACACTTTCGACAACATAGCGGAAATTGTTGACGGCTTCATCTCGGCAATGGACATCGGGAAATTCTACATGTACGTTTTCGATTACGGCGCGCCTGTAGGATTCCGCATCGCACTCAAGCATCCGGACAAAATTCTTGGCATCATCAGCCAGAACGGCAACGTCTACTCTGAGGGTCTCGGCAAAAAGTGGGAGGCTCGCGCGGAATACTGGAAGAACCCAACGCCGGAACTCCGCGAGTCGTACAAGTCAGCGTTCGCCCCGGAGACGATAATCGGACAGTACACATTTGGGACAAAGCCGGGCAGTGTTTCGCCGGACGGTTACACTCTGGATATACATTACACGCACAGGCCGGGCTATGACGAAGTGCAGTCAGACCTCATATTCGACTACCAGAGCAACGTGAAGATGTACCCAAAGTTTCAGGAGTACTTGCGGACGTACAAGCCCCAAATTTTAGCGGTGTGGGGGAAAAATGATCCGTCATTCATTCCTGCTGGTGCTGAGGCTTTCAGGAGGGACTTGCCTGACGCTGAGATTCATTTTGTTGACAGCGGGCATTTCGCGTTGGAGTCATGCTGTGAGGAAATCGCCGGGCTAATCAATGGTATAATACGCGGATAATCCCACAAAAAACGAGGAGGATAAAATCATGGCGAACAAGTACGCGGGAACTCAGACCGAGAAGAACTTGCAGGCGGCTTTTGCAGGAGAGTCGCAGGCAAGGAACAAGTACACATATTTTGCGTCAGTGGCGAAAAAGGAAGGCTACGAGCAGATTTCAGCAATCTTCCTTCAGACAGCGGCAAACGAGAAAGAGCACGCTGAGATCTGGTTCAAGGAGCTTGACGGAATCGGGACAACGGCGGCTAACCTCACTGCGGCGGCTGAGGGCGAGAACTACGAGTGGACCGATATGTACGAGGGCTTCGCTAAGACGGCAGAGGCTGAGGGCTTCAAGGCGTTGGCGGCGAAATTCCGCATGGTGGCGGCAATCGAGAAGCACCACGAGGAGAGATACCGCGCTCTGCTGAAGAACGTTGAGGCGCAGGAAGTCTTCGCACGGAGCGAGGTCAAGGTGTGGGAGTGCAGGAACTGCGGGCATATCGTAGTCGGTACGAAAGCCCCGGAAATCTGCCCGGTCTGCGCCCACCCCAAGGCGTATTTCGAGATTCACGGCGAAAACTACTAGGACTGAATGAATCATAATCGTCCTCCCCTGTGAGAAATTGCGGGGGAGGATTTTTTCACAGACAGGAGACAGAAAACTTGTACTCAGACACTCAGGCTCTGACCCTCAGAACACACTCGCGTCCGGCAGTCAGGACAGCTATGGGAGAAGTTGCTATCATTGTCGGCTTCATGTCGTACTATGTTCCGGCGGACTATGCTGTTCCTTCTTTTGTGCGTATAGCTTGGCAGGCGTGCGCAATCCTGACATCAATATTCGGCGGTATAATGCTCCTGGCCTCAAAGAGGATTAACAGACGCAGTGCTTCTATTCTGGCCTACTATTTTTACTGGTACATAGCTTTGCGGCTTGTAGGGGGCAATTACTCGATGATGAAATGTATGGGGCATTTCGCATTTGACGCAGGATTTTTTGCCTTTCTTGAGTATCTTCTCCAGACACGCGACACGAAAACGGTCATGAAATATTTCCTCATCGCGGGAGTTGCCATAACAACAATACATTTTGCCACGTTCCTTATGCACATGGGTACAGGAATGTTAGAGGATACACCGATATACAGAGGCGGAAAATTCGTAGGCTTTATAACTTATGAATGGTACTTCCTGAAACATGACAACGGCTCTATCTACTACTTGATACCCATAATAGTGTTATTGTTTTACTACTCCGTCTACTACAGCGCAGAAGCATTCGTGTACTTCACAGCATATTCGGCGTTCGTTCTGTTCATGTTCTACTACAACATGTCCGCAACTGCTATAGTGGCAAGCACATACCTTGTCGGCATATTGGTATATCTGCTGTTCGTCAGAAGAAACAGTAAGAATATCCCGCGTCTTTTGTACAGCTGCAAGTTCTCTGTGGCTGCCGGGATAATTGCTGATATTACTCCGCTGATGATTGTCGGAAGCTCCGCCGTGAAGAGTATAGTCGCTATGTTCGGGAAAAGTGTTACCTTCTCCGGGCGTGATAGGGTCTGGGCGAGAAGCGCGCTTCATTTCCTGCGCAGTCCAATTTACGGTTTGGGGATTGAGGATGACATAACGACTACCGTTAAGATAGGCATCAACCATTGCCATAATCTTGTCTTAGAGAATCTCTACCGTGGAGGGATTATCGCTCTGATACTGTTCCTGTTCATGCTGAAGATGTATTTTCCTCCGAAGCCCAACAAGTACAAGTGCGCGATATTCTGTGCCGGGATAGTATCATACTTCATCACAGCCGCTTTTGACTGGTATTACTATTATCCTCTGCCCCTGTCGATGTTTGTCTTCAACTACTATGTGAACAAGGAGGACAATATTTCCCGATGAAAGCAGAAAACATCCCTTGTGATATAATCGCCGATAAATTCATCACAGCATAAATACATTCTCAGGAGAAAGAAAACTTGTATTCAGATACTCAGGCTCTAAGCCTCCGCACACGTTCGCGCCCGGCAGTCAGGACAGCTATGGGTGAAGTGGCTATTATTATCGGTTTCATGTCGTACTATATTCCATCAGAGTATGCTGTTCACCCTGCAATACTTCTCGCATGGAAAGTACTCCTGTACGTAACAGCAACATTCGGCGGGATAATGCTGCTTGTCTCAGGGAGAATCAACAGGCGGAACGTAACTATCCTGTCCTATTATTTCTGGCTGTTCATAGCTGTGCGTTTTCTGGCGGGCAATGGTGAATTAAAGCTAGGGAGCTTCATACAGTGTACTGGACTGTTTGCCTTCCTTGAGTACCTTCTTCAGACACGGGACACAAGAACTGTCATGAAGTATTTTCTTATAGCAGGAGTCGCTGTGAGTCTTATACACTTTGCTTCGTTCCTCGTATACATGGACACTGTCGGAGGAATGCTGCAAGTAATGAGATACAGAGGCGGAAGAGTGATAGGTCTTCAGGATCAGAATTACTATTTCCTGACGTATGACAATGATTCTGTACACTTCTTTGTTACCATCATAGTCTTGCTGTTCTACTACTCTGTCTACTACAACAGCGAGGCAATTGTGTATTTCTCAGCGTATTCAGCGTTCGTTCTGTTCATGTACTACTACAAGATGGCCGCAACCGCTATTGTCGCAAGCACATACCTTGTCGGCGTACTGGCATATCTCTACGTCATGAGGAGGAACAGACAAAGTGTCCCAAGCCTATTGTGCAATTACAGGTTGTCCATATTGGGAGGGATAGCTGCTGAAATTGTCCCATTGATGATTGTCGGAAACGCCGCTCTCGGCAGTATAGTCGCTGTATTAGGGAAAAGCGTTACGTTCAGCGGGCGCGACAGGGTCTGGGCCGGCAGTGTGCTGTATTTCCTCCGCAACCCCATTTTCGGCATGGGCATTGAGGACAACGCGATAACAGCACAGAGGATCGGCATCAATCACTGCCACAATCTTGTTCTTGAGCATCTTTACCGCGGGGGAATCGTTGCCATGTTCTTGTTCCTGTTCATGCTGAAGATGTATGCCCCGCCGAAGCCCGACAAATACAAGACAGCAATATTCTGCGCCGGGATAATCGCGTTCTTCATCACTGCTGCTTTTGACTGGCGTATGTACGTTCCTCTGCCGTTCTTGCTGTTTGTCTTCAACTACTACGCTAACCGTGAGGAGGAACTTCCAGTATGAGCAGGCAGACAAACCTCGCAAAGAATACGCTCATTCTCTCAATCGGTACTATACTGCCCAAGTTCGGAGTGTTCATCACCCTCCCAATACTGACAGGCTGCCTCACGAAAACAGAGTACGGAATATTCGACCTCGTCTTCGCAGTATTCTCGATGATTCTTCCTATTGCCACGCTGAAAATCAATGTAGCCTCATTCCGCTTCCTGATTGATGAACGGGGAAATGACTCAGAAGTCGACAGCATTATCTCGAACACTCTGATTTTCACAACTGCTGTGTCAGTGCTTACACTCATTCCGTTTTTCTTCTTCATTCCCGGAAATGCTCTAGTGAGGCTTCTGGCCTGCGTGTACATGTTCGTGAGCCTGACAAACGCAACAATGGCACTTTTCCTGCGCGGTCTGGGCAACAACCTCGATTACTCGTTCAGCTCTTTGGTCAATGCCTCGTGCAAGGTTCTGTTCATCGTGATACTTCTCTGGGGACTGAATTTCGGCCTGCCCGGAGCAATAGCTTCTGTGCTTCTCGCGTCAGCCTCGTCAATGTGCTTCCTGACATACAAGCTGCGGATATTCAGCCGTATTGACCTGTCCCTCTTCAGCCCGGCAGTGATAAAGCAGATGCTAGCGTATTCATGGCCGAACGTCCTGAACGATTTATGCTGGTGGGTGATGGGGACTTGCGACAGACTCCTGATTGTGTGGTTCATAGGACTTCCAGCCAGTGCCGCCTATGCTGTAGCACACAAGATACCCGGTCTCCTGAATATAGCAAACGGCACATTCACTATGGCATGGTATGAGAACGCCAGCCTGGCAATCAGGGACAAAGACAAATCACAGTATTACACGCGCATGTTCAAGTCAATTTTTGACCTCATGGCCGGGTTGCTGGGGCTGATTATCGCTTCAACGCCGATACTTTTCGCTATACTGGTGAAGGGCGATTACTCTGACGCATACAATCAGATGCCCATTCTCTTTATGGCCTCATTCTTCAGCATAATGAACGCTTTTATGGCGGGGATATTTGTTGCCTCAAAGAATATGATGGGTATCACAAAAACCACATTCATAGCGGCGATATGCAACTTTGTCATAAACATTTCGCTCATCAGGTTTATCGGGATATATGCTGCTTCTCTCTCAACAGTGATAAGCTACGCGATAATCGGAGCAATAAGAATGAGGGATGTCAAGAAGCTGGTGAACATACACTACGACAAGAGGCACATAATATTTGTGGTGCTGTTCCTGACGTTTATGTCGGGACTGTGCTTTGTGAGGAATATATATCTTGACGCGGCAAATATCATCATGAGCATAATATTTTTCACAGCAAACAACAAGGGAGTAATGTTAGGCTTCTGGAGAAAGTCAACAGGCAAACTCAGAAAGATTTTCGCAAAGTGAACTGCCCCTGTGAGGCGGCATAAGCTCCGAGGCTGGCCGTGAGAGTCGTTTTCTCTACACCGCCCTCGATGTTGATTACCGATACTGTGTAAGCAGGAAGATTACCCCCGGCAAAAGCTCCGGGGGCGTTGTCCGTTACATGAACACTTCAGCCGATCCGTATTCGTCCCACTTAATCACGCACCTCAGCGGCTCTATAATCTGGTCAGAGTACATCACAGGCCAGAACGAGTCCGACTCATCATTCAGCACGTAGAAAGTGTACCTGTCCTTGTCTGAGTCCTCGAAGTCCTCGCGCAATGACCTCACGTCAACCTCACCGCGCGAAATGTCAGTAACCGAACTCAACAGCTGCATCCACATTCCTTTTTCCGCTTCCGGGAGCATGTCAAGAACGTCCTGCTTTATGCTCTCCTCGTATGCGCCGAGTGTTACGCGCTTTTCCCCCGGCATCGGCACTATAGGCGATGGCACAGCGGGCTTCGCTTCTGGTTCACGGACGGGGGCAGGCTCAGGGGCAGCGGGAATCTCAGGGGCAGTAACAGCTTCAGGCTCCGGGGTCTTTTCGGGGGCTGGGGCTTCCGTGACTTGTTCGGGTTCCGGCTCTGTCTCCGGGACTTCCGGGAGGGTCTCAATCTCTGGTTCAGGCTCGCGAACAGGTTCAGGCTCACGGGACTCAGGGACGGTTTCAGGCTCAGGGGGATTCACAGCAGCATGTGAGGACTCAGCACCGCCAAATCTGCGCAGGAACTCATCCGTTACTGTCCTGTAGCACTCCGCGCCCTTGGACTTAGGCTCGTACTCGAATATCGACATGCCTACGCTTGAGGCTTCGACGATGCTTATGTTCTGGCGTATGTAGCTCTCGAACAGGAGATCACCGAACTGTTTCCTCACTTCCTCGTATATCTGCCGTGAGATATACAGGCGGGGATTGTAATTCGTCATGAGTATACCGCCGATTTCCAGACCGGGATTCAGACGCTCCCGGAACGTAGCCATTGACCTGTCCAGCAGCCTAAGTCCGAAGAGACTGTAGAATCCTCCGTCCATAGGGACAATGATTTTCTGGCTTGCCCCTAACACATTCTGCGTGAAGATTCCGAGCTGGGGAGGGCTGTCCAGAAGTATGTAGTCGTAGCGGTCTGACTCGATTCTAGACAGTGCATCACGTAAGGCTGTACGCTTGCTTGTGGGGCCGTTGTCGTTCAGCTCGGCCATGACCAGACTCAATGAGCTTGGGACAATGTCAATGCCTTCACGCTGTGTGATAACGTCATCCCATTCCGCCGCGCCCGAAAGAAGGTCGAATACCTGCGGGTCTGTCGGTGAAGGGCTGAGTCCGAATCCCGCGCTGAGGTTGCTTTGCGGATCCATGTCGACAACAGCAATTCTCCTGCCTGATTTCGCCAATGCCGCCGCTATGTTCTGGCATGAAGTGGTCTTGCCGACTCCGCCTTTGAGGTTGCAGAAGCCTATTATCATCATTTCCCTGACTGCCTCCTGATGAATGATTCTATTTCCGGGTTCCTGTGTGTCTTGAGGCTGTCCCGGTAAAGCTCTAAGGCTTCCTTTGTCTTACCGGCTCTGAAGAGCGCGTTTGCCTCGGAGATTTGACGGTTCGCGGCGTTCACTGCATCGCGTTCTTTGAGGACAGCGTCAAGGCGGGCGACCCATCTGCGCATTTCGTCCGATGGTGCTATGCTCTGAGCCTTCCTGTAGAGTTCCGCGGCCTGGTCAATATCACCGTTGGCGTAAAGCCCGTCAGCCTCCTGAATGATTTTCTGCGCGTCAGTCCTCGTGCCAATCCCGAAATCCTCCGGGCCTCGTATGACTGTGTCGGGCGGAAGTTTCACCCTGTTCAGCTGCTGTAGTCTCTGGCGTGCTCTGTCAGTAGGCCACACGTTGACGCTCTCGGTGAAGCGTTTCAGGGCTTCCTGGTTCTGGTTGCGCCTCATGAGGTCGTCGCCTTCACGGTTGAGTGCGTTTGCCTGGCGTTCACGGCGTGAGATTACGCTCTGTAGCTCCTCGATGTGCTGGCGGAGTGTTGCGTCAGGGTTGCTACGTACGCTTGCGACATAGTGATTCATGGCCTCCTGAAGTTTTCCCTCACGTTCAAGCGCGCTTCCTTCCCCGGCGTAACGGTCAGCGTCAGCGATAAGAGTCAGCCTGTTGCGTATCCTCTCCATTCTGTCAGCAACAGCATCACTAGACATGACAGCAATACTTTTCGCGTAATATTCTAGAGCGTCCTCGTACATGTTCTCGTTGTCGTATGCGCTGGCAGTATCGCGTAACCAGTTGGCTTCCTGCTGTAATTTTCTCTGGCGGTCTACTTTCTCTTCTGCTGACTTTATGATTCTCTCGCCGTCATCAATCGGCCATATCACTTGTGCTATCCGCAAATTCTTGAGGGCATCGTCAAACCTGCGTTCCCCGTCAAACTTCGCGGCGTCTTCACGGAGCTTGAGAGCCTTGTTGCAGCGGGCGAAATTCGCGGACATGGCACGGAGTCCGTCAGCAATTTCCGTATCACGCGGTGAGAGGTTCACGGCCTTCTGTGCTGTGTCTACTGCCTCGGCATAATTCTTCGACTCCCATAAGGCTTGGGCTTTCTGCCAGTCCTGCCACGCTTCACGCTCCATAGCTGACTCTTCGTATGTTGACACGGGGAGGGTTATGCTCACTATGCTGTCTCCTGTGCCGAGCCTGACTCCCTGCGAGTTGAAGGCTGTAACGGTAACCTCGCTTGCCCCCACACTGCCGCGCCGTATGAATATGTCGTTGTTGTCCTGGCTCATGATGGCGGTTGCAGCATCAGCGTCCCACGTGAAGGAATGCTGCCCCCTGAACGGAGGATTGAGAGAAGCGCGGAGTCTGACTGGAGTATTGGCCATAAGAACATCAGGACTGAGGGCGTAATCAGAGCGGCTAGAAGAATCCCAGAGTGTTACGGGTCTGTCAACAACAACGGAAATATCGATCATGAACTCTTTCGGGACAACGAGCTTTTCAGCGGTTGAGAGAACATCGCCATTCCTGTCAGCAAACTCTGCCACGACTCTCACCGGTTCTGTGTCAAGCGGGGTGAAAGCGCATTCACGTCCGCCTGCCCTGACCGAGAAACGCGCGGGGTTTCTGCCTGCTGTGGGAATGACTGACCATATCACGGAGCCTCCTGAAGGAATCTGCGAGGCCTCGACCGAAAGCACCGCCTGTTCTCCCACATGAGCATCACCGTTCAGGATTACGGACGGAGAAGCCGCAAATGATGAGCCTGCAAAAAGCAACACAAATACAGCCGCATGTGCAGGGGAAAATTTTATGCGCATGAATCTGTTTCCTCCTTCTGTGAAATAAAGAGTGTGAAAGTTACCGTAATTATACATTGAAACGCGCTGAACATATCCGCCGTTTTTGCCCGCGTGAATTAATGCTATAATCACCACAAACATATTCCATGAAAGGAGTTTGACACAATGACTGCATTTGTGTATAATCACTGGTCGCTGGTCGCTGGTCGCTGGTCGCTGGTCGCTGGTCGCTGGTCGCCGTAACTATGTCCCCGTAGCACCCTTCATCTGTTCCCTTGCCGCAAAGGGGGAAGCGCGATGAAGATTCCTCCCTTAACCCGCAGGATATTATCACTCATCTCATCAGTAATATGGGCGGTACTTGATGCCCTGATTCACCAGTCAGCACTGTCATTAATCCTCATTCTTTCAGCAGAGAGTTTACCGTTTGAGTCCCGTGTATTCATGAGCGGGGTTGTACTGGCCTGCTTTGCCTTCAGCGGACTGTACAGCATCGGGAGTCTTGCGCGTCCTTTCACGGCTGACTTTGCCCGTGCCGGAATCCTTGCGCTGTTCCTGAGCGTGCTTTTTGCCGTGTGCAGTGAGGAGGCTGTTCCGCTGTCGTCAATCGTGGGAGGCATGGCGTTATTCTCGGCTGTGAGTATCTTCGTGAGGCATTCATTGAGCCGTGTGGTTTCGGCGGGAATGGCGGAATTTTTTCGGGGATTCGGAGCAAAAGCCGCCTACGCAGATGAAGGGCCGTCAGAGGAAGTAGACACCTCCCTCCGCAAGGATTACAGGTACAACATGAAGGCCGTCCTTGCCGGGAAGAGCCGCGTCTACATGGCCGTGAAGAGAGCGTTTGACGTTCTTTCGTCCGGGCTGGCACTGGTGGTTCTGTCGCCTGTGTTTCTGGCTACTGCAATCGCGATAAAGTGTGAAGACGGAGGGCCTGTGTTCTACTCTGCTGACCGATGGGGAAAGGACATGAAGAATTTCCGAATGCACAAGTTCCGTTCAATGAGGGTAAACGCCGAGGCAATGGTAAAGGAACTCCTCAAGGACAGCGAGATGACCGGGCACGCCTTCAAGATAAAGGATGACCCCAGGATAACCCGTGTCGGAAAATTCATCAGGAAGTACAGCATAGATGAATTGCCGCAGCTGTGGAATATTTTTGTGGGCGATATGAGCGTGGTAGGTCCGAGGGCTATTATGACGGTTGGAACAGACAGCATTGATGATTACGACAAACAGAGATGGCTCGTTCGTCCGGGACTGACGTGCTACTGGCAGGTTTCCGGGAGGGCTGATGTGAAGTGGGCGCAATGGATTGAGATGGATCTGGATTATATCGAGGATATGAATTTGTGGGTTGACTTGAAGCTGATACTGAAGACGTTTCCTGTTGTACTGAAAGGCGAAGGGGCATATTGATATTGTAGTGTCGGTATAAAACCTGCTTGTTAGAATTGCGGTAATCACATAAAATTTACCCACGCACAAAATTTCACCAACAACAAAATACAAACAAGGGGGTAATCTCTTTATGGCAGGAGATATAAGGCACGGTGTATCACCCATCACCGACTATGACATATTCCTGTTCAAGCAGGGGACACACTATCACCTGTACGAGAAGATGGGAGCGCAGAAATTCACCGACCCTTCCGACAACGCCGAGGGAGTCGCGTTCTCAGTGTGGGCACCTAACGCGCAGTCAGTCTCAGTAGTCGGCAACTTCAACGGCTGGAACACGGAATCGCATCCTCTTGCGGCAAGGTGGGACGGCTCCGGCATCTGGGAAGGCTTCGTACCCGGTCTCGCGAAATGGGAGCTGTACAAATTCTGCATCAAGAACTCACACGGCGAGGTCAAAGAGAAGATGGATCCCTTCTGCCGTGCATTCGAGCTTCCTCCGAGAACGTCATCAATAACCCACTGGCCCGAATACGAGTGGGGCGACTCGGACTGGCTTGCGCACCGCGGGGAGAAGATGAACCTGTCAGCACCGTTGAGCGTCTACGAGGTGCATATGGGTTCATGGCGGCGGCACTGGGACGATGGTCTGTCTCTGTCCTACCGTGAGATGGCCGAAGAGCTTCCGGGCTACTGTGAGGATATGGGCTTCAACGCTGTGGAATTTCTGCCGCTTATGGAGCATCCGTTCTATGGCTCATGGGGCTATCAGACGCTGGGATATTTTGCGCCGACAGCAAGGTACGGTACGCCGGAAGACTTGATGTACCTCATCGACAGTCTCCACAAGAAGAACATCGCCGTAATCCTCGACTTTGTTCCGAGCCACTTCCCGACTGATGATTTCGGCCTCGCACGCTATGACGGGACTGCGCTTTACGAGCATGAAGACCCGCGCAAGGGCTATCATCCCGACTGGGGCAGCTACATCTTCAATTACGGGCGCAACGAAGTACGGAGCTACCTCATCTCATCGGCGGCATTCTGGGTTGACCAGTACCACGCGGACGGCTTGAGGATTGACGCGGTCGCCTCGATGCTGTACCTCGACTATTCCCGCAAAAATGGCGAGTGGATTCCGAACATCTACGGAGGCCGTGAGAACCTTGAAGCAATATCCCTCCTCCGCGACATGAACAGCGAGTTGTTCGGGCGTTTCGGGAACATCCAGACGGTTGCGGAAGAGTCGACAGACTGGCCGATGGTTACACGTCCGGTGTTCCTAGGGGGCTTGGGCTTCGGCATGAAGTGGAACATGGGCTGGATGCATGACACTCTCGACTACATGAGCCTTGAGCCTGTCTACCGTTCGTGGCATCAGAACCAGCTTACGTTCTCGATATGGTACGCGTTCAGCGAAAACTTCATGCTGCCGTTATCGCATGACGAGGTCGTTCACGGGAAAGGCTCACTCATCAACAAGATGTCCGGGGACTGGTGGCAGAAGCGCGCGAACCTGAGACTGCTTTACGGCTATATGTGGGGTCATCCGGGGAAGAAGCTGCTCTTCATGGGCGGTGAGTTTGCGCAGGGTCTCGAATGGAATCACGACTCGGCGTGTGAGTGGCACTTGCTCCAGAAGGACGACTTCCGCGGGATTCAGGACTGGGTGCGCGACCTCAACACAGCGTACAAGAAGTATCCGCCGTTCTACGAGATGGACTTCTCGCCGGAAGGATTCAGGTGGGTTGACTGTTCGGACTGGCAGCAGAGCGTCATTGTGTGGCTGAGGAAGGGCAAGAGCGATGACGAGTACATACTCTGCGCGGCGAACTTCACACCCGTACCTAGGTTCGGCTACAGGGTAGGAGTGCCGAGGGCCGGGTTCTGGAAGGAAATCCTCAACAGCGACGCGACCAAATACGGCGGCTCCGGGCTCGGCAACTGCGGAGGAATGGAGGCAGAAATGAAGGAGTGGGAGAACATGCCCTACTCGATGCCGCTGACGCTTCCGCCGCTGGGAATCGTTATGTTCCACTTCAGCACGAGGCCGGAACAGGAATAACAGACAGTAAGACATGCGTCCCCCCTTGCCGTTGTGTGAGGGGGGAAAATTTTTGAGGAGGGATAACGTTATGGCAGGACACGAGGGCGGACTCTCTACGCCGGAAGAACTGCGTGATGAGCTGAAGCTGACGGTTGACTATATACCCGATGACAAGCTGGGTGAGGCTTTGATTTACTTGGACAACCTGCTTGAGTTCAACGAGGAAACAAAGCGGGATCTCATTGAGGCTATGGACGTGAATAACCTTCTTGGGCCGTATGAAAGTTTTGACGAAATGATACAGGACGCATTGAGCTGTGAAGATGATGAAGAGGAACAGAAAATACACCGTGCGTACGTCCAAGCGGTATAGGCGTGAACTGAAGACGGTGCTGAATAGGGGAAAAGATGAAGGCAAGCTGGAAGAGGTAATTGATATTCTGGCTTCTGGTGAAACTTTGCCCCCGAAATATTATGACCATCCTCTGCCCGGACAGTGGAAGGGTTACCGCGAATGCCACATAGAATCCAACTGGCTGTTAGTCTATAGGATACATGATGACGTTCTTGTGCTTGCTCTTATGAGTACAGGAACGCACGCTGACATATTCGGAATGTGAACAAGCCCCCTTGCCATTGTGTGAGGGGGAAATTTTTCGTGAGGCCATGAATCGCCCGCAAAGTCAACCGCACCATTCCCCGCGACAAATCATCTCCATAAAACTATAATCACACGCAAAATTCCACACAGGAGATGACCACATGAAACACGTAATCCGAATCATCACAGGAATTGCCGTAATCGCAGGAATATGCTACGGCCTCAATATTCTGCGTCAAGAAAAAGAATCAGCACCCGAAGTTGAGATTGTCAGGCCGGTGCGTACAGTCAGGCTTCAGGGCGGAAAAGACTCATTCACACGAAGGTATTTCGGCACAGTGCAGGGTGGAAAAAGAGCCGACCTGTCATTCAGAGTCCCCGGCACTCTCAGGAAGATTAACGCCGAGAAAGGCTCAAGCGTCAAACGCGGCGCACTCCTCGCTACCCTTGACCCCCGCGACTTCAACACCTCAATCTCACGCGCACAAAGCACACTCTCACAGGCTGAGGCACAGTACAAGAACGCTCAAGCCGATTTCACCCGCTACGAGAATCTCTACAAGCAGAAAGTCATTGCCCGCGCACAATATGACACCTACAAGACTCAGGTTGACGTTGCGAAATCAGCGGTCGACTCCGCAAACGCAAGCCTCAAATCCGCCCGCGATGCCCTCAAGGATACCGAGCTTCGCGCACCATTCGACGGTGTTATTGCTGACAGGAAGGTCGAGAACTTTCAGGACGTTACGGCAAAGCAGACGATATTCAGTCTTCAGGATTTGACGACCCTTGAAATAGTCTTCAGCATCCCGGACAACGACATACTTCTTGCGCCCGTCCATAACGTCAGAAATCTTCAGGATCTCAAGAACCGCTCAGAAACTTTCGACATAACCGCGAGATTTGACGCTCTTCCCGAAAAGTCATTCCCCCTTGCAATAAAGGAAGTCGCGACACAGGCCACAGCCTCCAACACTTACCCTGTAACAGCGACAATGCCCCAGCAGAAGGACATACGGCTTCTTCCGGGAATGGCGGTAACGGTTGAGGTTGATTTTTCCGGCGGCAAGTCTGACTCGGAGAATGACGGGAAATTTTCCGTACCTTCAACCGCAATTCTCAACGAGGGCGGAAGCAATTACGTCTGGCGTTACGCTGTCGGCCAAGTCTCAAGAGTCCCCGTGAACGTCGGTCAGATTCATGAGGGCGGATATGTTGACATTGAGGGGAAGACGCTCGGAGGCGGAGACGTTATTGTTACGTCGGGTGTGAACTTCCTCCACGAGGGGCAGAAAGTCAGACTAATGGAGGATTGACGCGCATGGACATAGCAAGAGCAAGCATAAAGCGTTACAGGATTGTTATATTCATCTGCTTGTTGACACTAATCGGCGGGCTTATGGCATATTTCGAGATAGGGAAGCTCGAAGACCCTTCATTCACCATAAAGACCGCTGTAGTATCGGCTGTATATCCGGGAGCGAGCGCGTATGAGGTTGAGCAGGAAGTTACGACAAGGCTTGAGGACGCGATTCAGGCGATGGGCGAAATCAAGCACATTCGCTCACGTTCAACGCCCGGCTTGGCGATAATCTACGTTGACATCAAGGACGAGTACACCAGCAAGGAGCTTCCTCAAATTTGGGACAAACTCCGTCAGAAGGTCAACGACGAGCAAGTCTACATGCCCTCAGGAGTTACAACACTCATCAACAACGACTTCGGCGAGGTCTACGGTCAGTATTACGCGCTAATTGGGGACGGTTACACGATGAATGAGCTGTACGACTACGCGGACTTCCTCAAGAAGAATCTCGTTCTTGTTGACGAGGTTGCAAGCGTGAAAATTCTCGGTGAACAGACTGAAGCGGTCTACATTGAGTTCTCAGCAAGCAGAATGTCAGCGTCAGGGCTTTCCCCCCTCATGGTATTTGCGGCACTCACTCAGCAGAACACACTCTCGGCTCTCGGAAACATCACGCTAGGCGACAGGTACATACGAATTTCACCGACGAGCGCGATTCTCTCAGTTGATGACATCGCTGACCTGGTGATAGGGAGTTCGGGCGGGAATCTGACGAGGCTCCGGGACGTTGCTACAGTGAGGCGCGGTTATGCTGACCCGCAGAGCTTCATGATGAAGTTCAACGGCCGTCCTGCGCTGGCAATAGGCATCTCTACGGTCGAGGGCGGAAATGTAGTCAACATGGGGCGAAGGGTATCCGCGAGATTGAAGGAGCTTGAAGCGTTCCGGCCTGTGGGAATTGAGCTGACACCCATATACATGCAGTCCGACCAGGTCATAAAGTCAACAAATGACTTCATCGTCAACCTGATAGAGTCGCTCGCTATAGTCGTTGGAGTCCTGCTTGTCTTCATGGGGATGCGCTCAGGGCTGATTATCGGTCTAGTTCTGCTGATTACTGTTGCGGGTACTTTCATCATCATGAACAATACGGGAATAACCTTGCAGATTGTCTCGCTTGCGGCACTGATTATCGCGTTAGGCTCACTCGTAGATAACGGAATCGTTGTTGCTGAGGGTATGCTTGTGGGGACTGAGCGGGGAATGTCGATTGAGGACGCTGCTTCTGACTCAGTGAACGGCTCGATATGGGCGATGCTTGGCGGAACGTTCATTGCGGTGATGGCCTTTGCGCCTATAGGACTGTCGAAAGCACAAGCCGGCGAATTCCTCAGCTCGATGTTTCAGGTTGTCGCAATCTCAATGATGCTGAGCTGGTTTGCCGCGCTCGTTGCCGCCCCCGCTCTGGGAAAAGTCATGCTGAAACCCTCAAAGCAGGAAGGAGACCCCTACGACAGATTTCTTTTCCGAATGTACAGGGCGATTCTTGAGGGCTGCTTACGGCACAGGATACTCACAATCATAATCACAGTGGGAATGTTCGCGGCCTCGATGGTGATATTCTCGCGGATGGCAACGTCATTCTTCCCTGACGCTGAGACTGTTTATTACAACGTCGAGCTCTGGAGCCAGCAGGGTACATCGCTTGCGGGTCAGGAGAAGGTTACGAAGGAGCTTGCTGACTATCTCAGCTCACAGCCGGAAGTGAAGAACGTTACGCAGTTCATCGGCGGCGGCGGATTGAGATTCATGCTGACATACTCCCCGCCCGAAAGCAACACCGCATTTTCTCAGCTAATGGTCGAAATGAAGGACGCGAAAGACTCACGCAACATGATTCTCAAGACTCAGAAATACATCGAGGAGAGTATGCCCGGAGTTGATGGACAATGCAAACTCTTTGCGCGTGGAAGCGGAATGAGCGAAAAGATTGGCGCGAGGTTCTACGGCAATGACCCCGAAATTTTGCGCGGTCTCACGAAAAAGGCACTCGAAATCATGGAGAGAGACCCATCATCGCAATTCCTCCGAACGGACTGGAGGGAGAAAGTCGAGGTTATACGCCCCGTAATCCTCAAAGACCAGATGCAGAATTTGGGATTGTCGCGCCCGCTAATCAACATGGCAATTCAGACAGCGACAACGGGGACAACAATCGGCTCATTCAGGGACGGTGATAAATCACTCGCTATATACGCGGCATTAACGCCTGAGGAACGCAACAACATCGCCCTTCTAAGCTCGCTCCCTGTTTGGTCCCCGACTGTGAACAAGGCAGTCCCTCTCGGTACGGTCTTCACGAATTTGGAGACTGAGTTTGAGGACGACATAATCATTCACCGCGACAGAAGCAGAATGATGACAGCAATGAGCGAAATCAAGCTGGGCACTAACGCTGACGAAATGCTTGCGAGGATAAGGCCGAAGATCGAGGCGATACCCTTGCCGCTTGGTTACACGCTTGAATTTGGCGGACAGATGGAGCTTTCTGACGAGTCAATGGCTGGAATGGCTGTAGCTTTTCCGCCGGCGATACTGATAATGTTCCTCATCATGATATTCCTCTTCAACGGCTTCCGTCAGACAATCATAATATTCGTGTCATTGCCGCTGATACTGATAGGCGTTGTTATGGGGTTATGGGTTGCGGGAATGGACGTTAGCTTCCTCGCAATCGTGGGACTGCTCTCGCTCGTCGGAATGTTGGCGAAGAACTCAATCGTATTGCTTGACCAAGTGAGCGCGGATTTTGCGGCCGGAAGGGACAAATACGAGGCCATCGTTGAGGACGGAATATCGAGGCTAAGACCCGTAGCAATGTCGGCATTAACGACGGTTCTCGGAATGATTCCGCTGATATGGGACGTAATGTTCGGGCCTATGGCGGTTACGATTATGGCGGGGCTTACGGTAAGTACGGTGCTGACGCTCTTGGTTATTCCTGTGCTTACGGCGGTTGCGTATCGTGTTCCGTGTCCTGAAGATGACGAGGACGGGGAATAGTCCGCAGTGGAAGGGAGACTTCTCGCTTGCCTGAACAGATACGACTCGATGCCAGCGACAATAGCCTGACGGTTGACCGTGAGACTGTCTAGCCGTTGTGCTGGCCTCCAAAACTCACCCCGTCAGCAGCGGCAACCTCCCAAGCCCGGAGTCCTGACGGATAACAGTCCGCAAAAAAGGGAGACTCCCTCGCAAGGAATCTCCCTTCACCTTCTGCCTTATGACTCACGCCGCAAGACTGTCAGCTTCCTTCGCCAGCGCGCGAATCTTCACCGTAGCCTTCCGTATGCCCTTCATCATCGCCAGAAGCATACAGTGTACAGCATCCCCCAGAAAGTCAGCGTGTATGATACTCAGCAGTCCGCTCACAAGCGCAAGCACCAGTGTCAAAGGCATCATCACGAACGCCCCAATCATTACGGCAAAAAGAATTGACAGCGCAACAACAAGAATCTGGAACTTCCTCAAGCGGCAATACATCCTCAATCCCTCCTAATACGCTGGAACATAGGCAAGTGCTCTAGTGTTCACCGTGTCAAGCTCTGAGTACTCCCTGTTGCGTATCTCTACTATGTACACGTTTCTTGCTGACGGCCTGTGCAAGCCCGGCGATATATCCAGCACCTGATTCCCGAAAGGTATACCCTGTACACGCCCAAGATTCTGCAACAGCAATCCACGCGGCATGTTGTCCACAGGCTGAGGCATAACGTCAACCGCCCTCTTGAACCACTCATAGAGAGCAATAGCCCTCCCCGCCGCAACAGAATCCGCAACCTGCATCGCGCGAGTCCGCCAGAGAGTCCGCCTAGTCTCAATGAATCCTCCGAGCGTAGACAGAAGAACGTTCTGGTCCGCGAAAATCATTCCCCTGCATGACAGATACAATTCATCGGGTTCTGAGACATTCCAGAGCCGCCAGTTAGTGCGGATGCGCATGAAGTTCCGCCAGATTTCCCGCGCTCCCATGCTGCCCATGAAGGAAATCACTACACCGGCCTCTTCTCCTTCGTAGCTTTCGATTTCCTCCGATATCATATAGTAGCTGTCTCTTGCTGAAGCGTCCGTCCAGTAAGGCATAGGCATGAATCCCTCGCTGTCGAGAAGGGCGTAGCATATTTTCGCCTCACGTTCCTGGTTGACTGTGAAGCGGCTCGCGGCCAGGGCTATGCGTTTCTTGCGGCTGTAAATCCTCTTTGCGTATTCGGTGAATGCCTGGCACCTGTAATCCCTGTACATGTCCAGAGCAAATATGTTGTTCACCGGGCGGCCTCCAATGTCGATTAAAACGCTCTCACCGCCCGCAAGCATGAGAGGCACATTAGCCCCGGCAAAACGCGCTACAAGAATCTTGTCGGCTTCAGGGGAATGCGTGAAGCTCATCACTGCTACTGTGTGGGGGTCATTGGCGGCAGTCCGCGAGGGGAAGTCTTCGCTTTCTGGAATCAGGACAAATTTCACGTCATGGCCTCCGATGCCGTTGCTGCTCTCGGAGATTTCGCGCTCACACCAAGCCAGAGCGGTCTTGATGGACTTGCCCGGCTCATTGTCCCAGCCTGTTGACGGAGGCACAACAAGGACGTTCCACACCCAGTCATGCACCCTTTCATCGGGGGACTGAAGCGGAAACGCCCTCTCAGTTTTCGTTGCCAGGCATAAAATTATTACGAGTAACGCAACGATTTTACGCATTGGGATTTTTCTGTATGATTATTTTTTGCGGGATAACTGCTGTATTACGTCCTGTGTTATGTCTACTCCGCCGATAAGCACTACTGCGTTGGTCAGGACAAGAGTCAGTTTCCTCTTCACGGCAACTTCCCTCACTGCCTGCTGGCAATCCCTGTATATAGGTGCCATGAGTTTCTGCTCTTCCTGCGCAAGCTCCATTCTCTTGGCCTGCACTGCCTGAGCCTTTTTCGCGGTGTCAGTCTCACGGTCAGCGGCGGCTTTGGCTTCGTTCTCTTTCTGGCGTGCCATCTCTCCTAATTTCTGCCGGGCGTCATTGAGGCCGGGATGATTGTCGAGGATGAGTCCCATGTCAACAACTCCGACAAAATCGGCGTTTACTGGAGTTGAGGCTGCTGCTGACGATGATGATTTCTTTGCGGCTGCTGAGGCTGATACTGTGAAGCTGAGTGTGAGAAGTGTTACTGCGAGTGCAAGCAAGATGATTTTCCTTGACGACATTACTGAATTATTCCTCCTGTTTTGTGTAACCCTTACTGAATCCGCGTTGCATTCTAACATTCAAACTTTGAGTGCAATAACGTAGAAATAACTAATTAATTCCCGCAGACGAGATTCACCATATGAAATTTGACTTGAGCATCTCGCCGTTGTCAATGAGAATATCCTCGCCAGTGATGGACTTGTTCACCGCTGTAAGATACCAGGCAAGGTCGGCAATCTCTCCCGGTTCAGCCCATTTCCCCAGAAGAGTCTCATTCTTCACGGCTGTGTACAGGGTCTCATCTTCGAGGATATGACGGTTCATCGGGGTGATTACTCCGCCGGGTGAAATGCTGTTGCAGGTTACGCCGCGTTTGGCGAGAGTGAGAGCTAGATTCTTCATGTAGCCGATAATCCCTGCCTTGCTGGCCACGTAAAGCGGGAACTCCGAACCGTTCCGGGCTGAGGCTGACGCAATGAACAATACCGAGCGCAATACCGGGCTTGCGAGAAAGTGTCCGGCAAAACGAATCGCTCCCTTAAGGTTCACGTCAACAGCTTCTGACTCGGTGATAGTGCCTGCGGAGTTGATGACGATTTCGGGGTCTGGCAGCGGGGGAATCTCACCGTCCCTTATGTCGTGGATGATATGACGGTAACGGGGATGCGCAACAGCCGGGGGGGCAACGTCAAAGCCGACAACGTCAGCACCCTCGTCAAGAAATTTCCCGGCTATGGCGAGTCCGATTCCGCTGGAACTGCCGCTGACGAATACGAGCAACCTTCAGCCTCCTTCCGCGATATGTCCGTGATACATAGCCACCCATGCAAGACCGTAAACAGAACACACAAAGCAACTTACACCGGGCAAGCTCAACATCAGCACCTCGCAACATGTCCGTGATACACAAGCTCCCATGCAAGACCGTACACAGAACACAAGAAGCAACTCACACCGGGCAAGCTCAAACGCAACCTCAGCAACCCTCCTCGATATGTCCGTGTACACAAACTCCCATGCAAGACCGTACACAGAACACAAGAAGCAACTCACACCGGGCAAGCTCAAACGCAACCTCAGCAACCCTCCTCGATATGTCCGTGATACATAAGCTCTCCTGCTAGGCTGCAAGCATAACTCACTAAGCAATATACACCGGGTAAACTCAACCTTCAGCACCCCGCAACAATCCATGATACATAAGCCCTCCTGCAAGGCCGCAAACATAACTCACTAAGCAATATACACCGGGAAAACTCAAACGCAACCTCAGCAGCCCTCCGCAACATGTCCGTGATACATAAGCTCCCATGCAAGGCCGTACACATAACTCACAAAGCAACGTACACCGGGTAAGCTCAAACGTCAGCACCCGCAACATGTCCGTATACACAAGCTCCCATGCTAGACCATAAACATAACTCACAAAGCAGCATACACCGGGCAAACTCAAACGTCAGCACCTCGCAACATGTCCGTGATACAGAAGCCCCCTCGCCAAGCCATACCCCAGAGGCGAGAAGAAGACCTCAAACAGAAGCTCAAGCACCGCCCCGGTCAGCGCACACGTGAAGCACTGAAGCATAGTCCACCCAAAGAATGCCCGGCTCACCATCAGCGCAAATATCATGTTGTCCGCGAATTGCGCCGCAAATGTTGACGTGTATGCCCGTACAGCAAAACTCCCGAAGCCCCGCGGCACCGTCAGCAGTCTGCCTACACCGTGATTGATGTAGTTGTTCAGTGCCGCCGATGCCATGAACGCAACGGAACTCCCAAGAAGCACAAACCATGTCCCCCCGAATGTGTGATCCAGCGCGGCATTCAGGATATTCTCGCTGCCCTCAACAAAGCTCTCTCCCCATACGCCGGGGATTTTGCTGGCGATGAAGAATATTGCCGCCATGAGAAGGTTCATCAGCAGTGCAGCGAATGACAGCATTGTTGCCGACTTGGGGCCGACGCTCTGAGTCAGTATGTCCATAGTCAGAAACGTCAGCCACGAAAACAGAATCCCGCAGTCCAGCGCGAGCCAGTCAACCCCGGTGTCAATGCTCTTGTTCGCGAGAAGGTTCATTCCCACAACTGACAGGAAAAGCAACGAGACAACTAACGGTGAAGCAGAACGGAAAGAATTGCGAAGGTCAGAAAACAGTTTGTTCATGAGCAAATATTCTCCTTGTTTTTTTGAGGTGGTTGGCAAGAGACACCTGTTTGTGTGTATTATAACTCATGGGGATTATTCGCTTCGTACTGTGATGTGTATGTACTGTGATTTAGTGTTACGCAGAAATGATTTTGCCTCAATCACACTGCGTACCTCGTCAAGGGATTCACAGTTCACGTACAAAGGCTGTGAGCTGTCCCCCGGATCCATCACGAAAATCCCTGCGTCCGTGAAGGCATCGATCATATCATCACGCATCTCTTCACTGCTGCATTCAGCCTCGACTATATACCCGTAAGGCGGCAGCATGAAGTCCCGTCTCACCCTCAGCTCGTCCGGGATAAAGCGCGTCCATCCCCCCGCGAGAAATTCCGCAAGCCTCATGCCCTTTCTCCGTGCCTGAACGAGAACCTTGCGCTCGGATTCACGACTCCTTCCCCGCCAGTATGACTCGTATAACATGCTGTAGACATTGTATCGGTTATCGTGATTCATCCGCCAAAGCTCCGAGTCCAAGTCAAGCCACGCCACCAATGACGGCTGAAGCTCCCCAAGCGCGCCGAGTACCCTGCTTGTTGACAGTATCAGCCCGTGAACGTCAGACACTCCGTCAGCGAAAATGTGAACGTCAGCAAAATATTTCCCCGCAATTTTCGCGAGCGCATCAAGTCCCGGACGTTTCCCAGAAAGGAAGCCATAGCCGCATTTCCCGCACTTATCCGGCAAGACCCGCAGCATTCCGCAGTGTTTGCACCTGAGAATATCGCCGTCATTCCTGGACTGCATTATTCCTCCGCACTTGGGGCATTTCACGGACTCCCCGCAGTTCTCGCAGAATACCTCGGATGACTCGCCCGTCCTGTTCAGAATCCAGATGACATTATGACCCTGCGCAAGCTCCTTATGAGTCCGGCTGGTGAGAGTGTACGTCAGCGGTATATTCCCCTCGATGCCTGGTACGGACTCTTTGCGGGACTGGTGAATGTCGGCAAGGATGATATTCTTCCTGTCCGGCCTGATAATTTCGTGGGGGTGAGTGCGGCTGTACGTCTTCAGGGAGGGCATTCGTCCGGCAAGTATCAGCTCACACTTCAGGAATTGTGCGCGGTGTCCTGCGAGGCTTCTTGCTGACAGTTTTACGGTCTGGGGAATGATGTATGCGGGGCTGGACTCGTCCTCAACGATAATTTTCCCGGGCATTAATGGCGCGAAGACTCCCCCGGGAGGAGCTATCACTACCCTGACATGGCCGGAATGAATCATCTTCCACGTGTCAAAAAACTTCGGGCTGTCAGACTGCCATAACACCGACTCGCCTTTCAGCCTCTCAGGAAGATTCATGAAGAATGATTTTGCCTCGTCCCTTTTCGGGAATAATAACAGCGTCCTTATGCCCGTATCAATTTCGGTGAGGAAAAAATTAACCCGCTCGCTGTCAAACGGGTTAAAGCAATTCCGCTCGGTGAACTTTGCTGATGACGGCTGCATTAATGGCGGGGGCTGTAACTTTTCACCTGTAAGAAGCTGAACCGGCAGTGCTGCTTTGAGGGCGGAACTGACTCCGCACATGCTGACTTTTGCCGACCACAAAGACAAGTCCCAAACATCACGGTCAACAACAGGCTCATAATCTATCACACCCTCGACTGGCTTGGCCTTCACGCCGCGGGGAAGTCCTTTCACCGACTCACCGAGAATGAAGCCTGCGTATTTCGTCCCCCTGACATCAATGATGACTCTTGCGCCTGTGTCAATGCCTGTGTCTGACTCATACGTCAGAGCATTAATCCCGATTTCCGGGACTGCAACGTCAACGAGCAATTGTGCCTCCAACAGTTTTAGCCTTCACGCCGCGGGGAAGCTGCCTTCTCGCCTCAACGGGAATGAAGCCGCCAGCAATGACCCTTGCGCCTGTGTCAGTCTCATACGTCAGAGCATTAATCCCTATTTCAGGAACAGCAACATCAACGGGCAATTGTGCCTCCAAC